>NZ_RAYG01000022.1:0-126276 GCF_003670185.1 Parabacteroides sp. CH2-D42-20
CGTCTTAGGTGAAAGGAGTCAGTCGAAAGATTGGCTCCTTTTTTTGGTATATACACCAGCCGTTGTAGAGATGTGGCGTGCCGCATCTTATCCTTTCGAAATGTGCCGGATTTTGGTTAATCCAGCACTAATTTTACGATAGCCCCGTAAGAGGGTACGTTCTTAAAAGCGTCTTGCAAAGGATATTCGCCAGCGTAGACCCGGGCACAAGTCAATACCCCGCCATGCGCGAACAGGCATACCTTTTGCAGCCCGCTTTTGCGAAGCTCATTCAAGAAGTCGCTAACCCGGTCGTATTGATCTTGTAGGGATTCACCGTTTGGAGTCGGGTTATTAACCCAATCCTTAAACCAAGCCTCTGAGCGGGGATCGGAGGATAGCTCATTCCATGACTTCATTTCCCACTCCCCGAAATTCACCTCCTTGATACGGTCTTCTCTCTCCGCCTCCGGAAAGCCGCAATAATTAGCTAAGCGCACGCAGCGGGTAAGGGGACTTGTCCAAACCTTATCGAACGTATGATCGCTCAAGCCTTTTTTTACCTCTTCCGCCTCTTCCTCGAAGGTCGGTTTCAATGGAACATCGGTTTGCCCGTAGGCGTAGCCGGCGGGAACATCGACAGAGGTATGTCTGATTAAATAAATCTCCATAATTATATAGTTTGATAGATGATCACGAAACCCATATAGAAGCTTAACTCACAAAGAAGAAAAGTCGCTCCACAGCAGTCTCCCGTATATCCTTGTATCTTTCTCTTCATGAAAGAGGTGAGGAAGTACCAAGTGATAACCGGGAATATACCCGCTAGTAAGTAAACAGGTTGGGGAAGCCATAATAACGGTAAGAAAGCACAAATGATGCTAAATACATATTCTCGAGAGGTCATTCGGCTATATACGGTCTTGTTCTTGGCTTCCTCCTCTTTCCTTGCGTAAGGCAGGCGATTGATGATCATGCTGGAGACGCCTTTGCAAAAAGGATCTCCAGCCAGTATGGCACATCCCGCTAGCTCGATCGGGAGACTGCTTACTAGTAGGTAGAATAGTCCGAAGTAGAAAATCAGTCCGATTACCCCATAGCTACCTATATGCGAGTCTTTCATGATCACCAATATGCGTTCCCGGCTCGTGCCGCCGCCGAAACCATCGAAGAAATCCGCCAGCCCGTCCTCATGCAGGCAGCCGGTTATCAGCAATCGGGCAATCATGGCGCATAAGATCGCCACGGATGGCGGAAGAATCAAGGAGGTAGCGTACAATACCAATACCGACAAACCAGCCGTCAGCCAACCGACCAACGCCCAATGGCTCACGATATTCTTGAAACAGGCCGCCGGAACCTCCGCCAACCGCCAGAACGGTAACCGAGTAAAGAATATAAACGCAGCGAGTATCCGCAACATATCAGAAATATTTGGTGATTGCCGCTTGCTTGAAACTATGCATCTCGTTGATCATGCGAACGGCGGAGTCGAGTATCGGGTAAGCGCATACCGAGCCGGAACCTTCTCCCAGCCGTAGCCCTAGATCGAGCAATGCTTTCGCCCCCAAGAAATCCAGTACCCGTTTATGCCCGGCCTCGTCGCCGCAATGCCCGAATACGCAATACGATTGCATCTCCGGATATAAGCGGGAAGCCACCAATACGCAATTCGTCATGATAAAACCATCCACGAGGATAATCATCTTCAGTTCGGCGGCACGCAACATGCCTCCTACAGCCATAACCATCTCATACCCTCCGAAGTAGCGCATAACATCCAAGGCGCTTCCATCCCCTTTGTAATTCTCCAACGAGCGTTTCAGTACATTGTATTTATGCCGTACGCCTTCGCTGTCCAGTCCGCTACCGGCCCCCACACAGTCGATCAATGGGATTTGCGTGAGGCAAGTCATCCACATGCTGGAAGCCGCCGTATTCCCGATACCCATCTCTCCGAAACTGATCACGTTACAGCCTTCGTTGTAACAATCCGTCACGATATCGGCTCCGTATTGAAGGGCTTTCTCCATTTCCTCCACGGTCATGGCCGCCTCGTGAAGAAAGTTACGGGTTCCTCCCTTGCGTACCTTGCGGTCGATAAGTTGGGGGATAACGGGGAAATCGAAATCCACGCCGCCATCCACGATCTTCAACTCAAACCCATGCTGGCGGGCAAGGTAGCAAACTCCCGCTCCTCCGTTCAAGAAATTATGGATCACTTGGCGAGTTACCTCCTTGGGAGATTTGCTTACGCCCTCGTCGGCGATGCCGTGATCCGATGCATAGATTACGTTCACGGGATGACGCAAGACAGGCGATAAGGTTTGCTGGATCAATCCCACTTGCAGGGCGAGCGCCTCGAGCGTTCCCAATGAGCCTTTCGGCTTTGTCAGATTATCGATCTTGTCTTGTAAAGCGGCCTCCAGCCCTTTGTCCGGGGCCTCGATGTGAAATTGTATCATGATAGTAGTATTTTATATAAGTCGTTGTTCTTATTCCTTGATCTTGACGGGGATTCCGCTGACCATCAAGACAACCTCGTCCGCTTTAGAGGCGATATATTGGTTGAGCCAGCCTTGCATATCGGTAAATTTACGTTGCACCTCGTCTATCGGCACGCCTCCCATACCCAGCTCGTTCGTCACGAAGATCAAGTAGGCATCTTGCCGGGAGAGTTTATCGAACTCCGCTTTGAGGAGGGAGAGGGATAATTCCACGTCGCTTTGATTGTCGAAGAAGAAATTTGTCCCCCAAAGGGTTACGCAATCGATCACCACGACACGATCGGTAAGATCGTGACGACTTAGGTATTTTTCCTCCTCTATATTGGTCCACTCGGGTCCACGGTCTCGCTGGTGGCGTTCCACCCGCTTCCGGAACTCCTCGTCCCAGATGCGGGAGGTAGCTAGGTAAACCGGGTTGGGCGACAGCGATAAGGCGAGCCTCTGTGCGTATCCGCTCTTGCCGGACCGCTGTCCTCCAGTCACTAAGATCACTTTCTTACTCATCGCCTTCGTGATTCCTGTTTTTCCGGTGGGCGGCACGTTTAGCCTTGTTGATCGGATTGTTCTTGCTCGTCTTCCGAAGGGCGGCCGATTTCGGGTTGGCGGCGATCCGCTGCGCCACCGCCGATTTGCTCAGTGCCTTTCCGAACTTGGGGCGTAAGGCATCCCGCAATAACTTCTCCTCGTCGGTAAGCTTGGCGGTCTTGGATTTCCAGCCTCCCTCTTTCTGCGCCTTACGGGCGGCAGCGTATTTATTGAACTTTCCGAACTTCTCCATTTTAGCGCCTTCACGGCCTCCCTTGTTCTCGGGTTTCGCTTTCCGGAGCGTGCCGAGTAATTCTTTTTCTTGCTGCACCTCCTTTTTCTCCTCCTCTTGCAGGCGGATATATTTCTCTACGTTCAAGCGTTCACCGTCCACCAATACGACATCTTCCGCCGTGACCTTCTGGCCTACGTGCGGTTGCTTGCCGTTTACGGTTACCCGTTCCATCTCGATGAAATTGTCCGCTTCCCGGCGTGAGCAAACACCGGCTTCGCTTATCAGTTTGTTTAATCTAATTTCCATATTATTAATATTATATTATTAGTAAAATAAGGGTGACGATCACACCCATCACCAGTTCCGTATTACTATTCACTTGAATGGCGATACGCATATCCTCGGTCGTGAAAGGCCTTGCGTTCGTTCCGATATAAGGCTTCTCCACCGGTTTGCCGAAATAATCGTGCGTCCCCCCGAACTGGCAGTCCAAGACCGCCGCCAAGGCCGCTTCTGGATAACCGGAATTAGGGCTTGCATGTTCAGGGCCGAAACGCCGTACGAAATCCCTTTTCCCCCAATTATTGGAGACCAGCAATATCAAATAGGCCGTGAGGCGGGCCGGGATGTAATTGGCGATATCGTCGATTTGTGCCGCTATCCGTCCGAACTCAAGGTAACGATCATTCTTATAACCGATCATCGAGTCCAGCGTGTTCACCATCTTGTAAGCCATCATCCCCGGCAACCCCAGCAGGGCAAACCAAAACATCGGGGCGATCACGCCGTCGCTTAAGTTCTCGGACAAGGTCTCCAACGCCGCCGCCCGTATCTCTTGCGGCGACAGGTTCGAGGTATCCCTCCCAACGATCCGCGCCACTTGCCGCCGTCCTTCTTCCGTGCTGCGGTCCACGGCCTCGAACACCGCCTTCACTTCCTTAATAAGCGTCTTCCCGGATAGGCAATAAAATACGCCGACAGCCGTCAGCAACCCACTGAACTGCGGATGTATGATCCAAGCCCACGACAATATCCTCTCGCAGATTAAATACACGCCAAGGATAAGCACGACTGCCAGTATGCCGCCTTTTAGGACCCGCTCGGAGCCATTATTCAACTCTTTCTCTCCGGCGCTGATCGCTTTGCCAAACCATACGATAGGATGGGGCCAACCTTCCGGGTCTCCCAGCAACCGGTCGGATAACCAACCACCCAAAAAGGGCACGATCTTGAGTAAATTGATAGAATGATGTAACCAATACATATTGAATGTCATTGAAGGAACAAACTTAGACAAAAAAAAGAACATAAGGAAGCGGTAAGCGATTCTTCATCACACATTAGGCGAAAGAAACCTACATTTAAAGGATTTCGAGCGTAGACTTTCATCTTCTGTCATCTGTTGTATGATCATCCACCATCCGTTGCATGATCTTCTAACAGTTGGTGGATGATCATACAACGGATGGTAGAAGATGAATAGGTACGGAGAAAACGGCTAAAGGATGCCTTTAGAAGCCTTAAATCTTCGGGAAGGGAGGGCTTGATATACGGGGGATTTCTTTCAATTTTGTATTTATTAACAAGAAAAGCGTTCTTACGGCCGGTTATTATTACTTTATTTGCTCCCACCGTATCGTGAAAGGAGTTAATCGAGATGACAGATGAAAAATCCATTTTAGAACAATTTGCCGCTGGAAATCATACCGCTTTCCGGGAATTGTTCATGCGTTACCATCTGAAAGTCTATTATTTCGTGCTGGGACTCGTGAAGTCCGAGAGCGATGCCGAGGACTTGACCCAAGAGATTTTCCTAAAGCTTTGGACGCATCGGAGTCGTTTCACGGAAGTGAGGACGTTCGGTTCCTACCTCTATGTGCTGGCGAAGCATACGGCGTTCAATTATATCGAATCCCGCCGGGTGAATCTCGTGAGCTTGGAGAGAGCCGGGGAGGAAGACGGGGAACGAAGTGATACGCCTTACGAGGATTTAGTTGCCAAGGATTTACGGTTGCTAGTGGATATGATCGTGGAGACCATGCCGCCACAGCGGAAGATGATCTACCGGATGAGCCGCGACGAGGGTTTGTCGAACACAGAGATCGCCGAGAATCTACAACTCTCGAAAAAGACCGTGGAAAACCACTTGAACCTAGCGCTAAAGGAATTGCGGAACGCGGTATTGACTTTCCTTCTTGTTATGATGTGTTAATAGCTTGGGGGTAAAGCGGGAAAAGGAGGTCCTATAAACAAGATAAAATAGAAAAGCAGGAATGAGTCCTATAAAAAAGATATTAAAATACTTTTTCCATCATTCGTTCTCCGGGGAGATGGTGGATCGGGTACATCAGCGATTGGCGGAGCCGGGAGACGAGCGGGAAAAGGAAGAGGCTTTACGGGATATCTGGAATGAGATCGGTTTCCCGGAGGCGGATAAGCGGAGCGAGATGGCTTTCGCCCGGTTGGAGAATACATTGGGCGTGAGGCCCCGCCGCCGTCTGCGTATCCCGGCGTGGGTACGTATCGCCGCTATCTGGCTGATTCCTTTGTTGTCGTTGGGTGTTTCTTATTATCTATACAGGGATGCGCGGGATGTCAAGCAACTTGCTTTTATGGAACAGTTCGTACCTTCCGGCAAGCGGGAGCGGATCACCTTGCCCGATGGTAGCGAGGTTTGGTTGAATTCCGGTACCTTGCTGCTTTATCCTTCTGACTTTATTGGGGATAAGCGGGAGATCTATCTGGTGGGAGAGGGATATTTCAAGGTGCGAAAACGCCCCGAGCAGCCTTTCATCGTGCGGACGAAAGCGATGCGGGTACAGGTGCTGGGCACCGAGTTCAATTTATCCGCCTACCCGGACCAAGAGAAAATAACAACGACCTTGGAGGAAGGTTCCTTGAAGATCCTTCCCGATGATCCCTCGGTGGCTCCATGTATATTGAGGCCTAACGAGCAGCTTGTCTACATCCCTTCCCGGGGAAAGATGGACGTGCGGCAGGTGGTGGCCTCGGATTACTCGGATTGGAAAGAGGGAGGCTTGTTGTTTAACAACGACTCTTTCGAGGAAATCTTGAAAACCTTGGAACGTGTCTACAACGTGAAGGTGCATTTGCGTACTTCCGCTTATCATTCCAACCGACTTACGATCCATTTCAATAAGCATGAGTCGTTGGAGAACATCATGATGTTGGTCAAGGAGATGATACCCGGCTTGGAGTATCAGATCAAAGAGGATGGGATCTATATTGATTGAGTTAAGGAGATATTAGGCTTTTATAATTCGTTAACGTTTTTCCGTTGGGTGCGCTCCTCGTTTCCCTTGTCCTAATAGCGAGTACGTACTACAAAGGAGATATATAATGTTTAACTAAAAAATCTAATATCGCATGAACAGGAATAAATCTATACGTGTCGCTATTCTTTGCCTGAGCCTCGCTATGGCTGGGAGCTTGCCTATCGATGCGCAGAAAGTGACCTTCCATGAAGGTTCGATCTCATTGAAACAGGCGTTTGAGAAACTAGAGTCAAGCTCTGCTTATAAGATAGCTTATAATGATAGCCAATTGGACGTGTCGAGAAAGGTCTCGATGGATCAGAAAGACATGGAAGTATTGCAGGTCTTATCACAGCTGTTAAAGAATACGGGATACACGTATAAAATAAACGGGAATTATGTGATCATCGTGCCGGAAGAGGTCAAGACTGTCAAGGGGAAAAAGCAAGTATCGGGTGTGATTGTCGATACGAACGGCGATCCTGTGATCGGGGCGAACGTGGTGGAGAAAGGAACTACCAACGGTACGATTACCGATCTCGACGGAAAGTTTACGCTAGAGGTAAATGACAACTCTGTCCTTCAAGTTTCCTATATCGGCTATAATACGCAAGAGGTCTCGGCGAACGGAAAGACGAGTTTCTCTATCAAGCTGGGCGAGAATACACAGACATTGGATGAGGTGGTAGTCGTAGGTTATGGTACGATGAAGAAGAGCGACTTGACCGGATCGGTTACCAACGTAAAGGCGGAGAAGCTGTTGAGCAAGCCGGTGGTGAATGTTGGGCAGGCCTTGGCGGGAAAGGCTTCCGGTGTGGAGATCTTTGAGAATGGCGGTACGCCGGACGGGAAAGTACGGGTGCGTATCCGTGGTAATAACTCTATCAACTCATCGAATGAGCCTCTGTATGTGGTAGATGGCGTGATTGGCGTAAGCAATATCAATCTGTTGAATCCTAGTGAGATCGAATCCTTGGAGGTATTGAAGGATGCCTCCGCCACGGCTATCTATGGTGCTCGTGGAGCGAATGGCGTGATCATGATTACGACGAAACGAGGTATCAAGAACGAGAAAGCGCAGATCTCGTACGACGGTTATGTCTCTATCGGTAAAATGGCGAAGAAACTGGACTTGATGAACGCTTCCGAGTGGTGGCAGAATTACAATACCACGATGGATAACGGGCAGAAATATGATCCGGAAGGGTATGCGCAAGGCAAGTACAAGAAAGTGACGCCGGCGGATCTGCCGAATTTGTTCGATGCTAATGGTAACCCATTGTATGATACCGATTGGCAGGATGAGGCTTATCAAACGGCTATCAACCATAATCACCAAGTCAGCATCCGGGGCGGAGCCGATAAGACCTTATATAGCGTGCATTTGGGGTATATGCATAAGGATGCCTTGATGCGTAACGGTTTCCTAGACCGGTATAGCGGTAGGATCAACTTAGATTCCCAGCTTCGGGATTGGTTGAAAATGGGTGCCAATATGTCGTTCAATTATAATAAGGGAAACGATAATTACAAGAGTTATGGAGTAAAGCGTTTGGTACAGGAAGCTATTCCGTTGATTCCCGTAAAATATCCCGATGGCTCTTGGGGAAGCAACCGTGATTTCCCCGGTGCGGTACAGGATACACCTTCCCGGTATCTGGAAGAGATGGTGAACGAGACTTCCAATATCCAGACGATCGCCGACCTATATCTGGATTTCAAGATCACGGACGACTTGAACTTTAAGTCTACTTTCGCCGTAGATGCCAGTAATAGGAAACGTAATTATTATTCGGGTAAGGATCTGATCCAGTTCAGTAAGACGGCGGGAGGTATCGCTACAATAGCGACCTTGAAGGAATTGTATTGGCAGAGTGAGAATTATTTTAATTATAATAAGGAGTTCAATAAGAACAATCGTATGAATGTGATGCTTGGAGCAAGCTGGCAGCAACGGGCTGCCGAGAGCGTGGAAGCTACCTCGCAGAATTTCAGCGATGATTTTTACCAATGGCATAATCTGGGAGCGGGAACAGTGACGATACCGTCGAAATCGGATGATTATGCTTGGTCTATCAACTCTTATTTCGCACGTATCAATTATACCTTGAAAGACCGCTATCTATTTACGGCTACAGGCCGTTACGACGGATCGTCCAAATTCGGAAAGAATAATAAATATGCGTTCTTCCCCTCTTTCGCCTTTGCGTGGAGAGCCTCGGAGGAAAGCTTTTTGAAAAGTGTTCATTGGCTGAATAATCTAAAGGTACGTACCAGTATCGGCGAGACCGGAAACCAGGAGATCGGCAATTATGCTTTCTTCCAGAATTTAGGATCGGAGAATGCGATTTTTGGAGATAATTATTATACGGCTTTATATCGTAGTACATTTGGTAATCCAGACTTGAAATGGGAGAAGACCTTGCAATGGGATGCCGGTGTCGATGTAAGCGTATTGAATCAGCGTATCGATTTGTCTTTGGATTATTATTATAAAAAGACGAGTGATCTGTTATTGAATGCCCCGATCCCGGGAACTTCCGGATTGAATACGATCATGCGAAATATCGGCTCTGTGCAGAACCAAGGCTTTGAATTGACATTAAATACGCATAATATACAGACTGACAATTTTAATTGGATGTCTACGGTATTGTTTAGCGTGAATCGCAATAAAATCCTGAGCTTGGGCGAAAATGATGAGGATATCTATCCTGCTCCGCGTCATCCGCAAGGGGATATGCTGATCCTGCGTGTCGGTGAACCTGTTGGTTCGCTATGGGGATTGCGTCGTCTGGGAACTTGGGGTGAGGACGAGGCCGCTGAAGCGGCTAAATACAACCGCCTCCCGGGAGACGTGAAGTATGAGGACTTGAATGGCGACGGGAAGATCAATAGCGAGGATAATACGATTATCGGCTGTACCTCCCCGGACTGGACCATGACGATCTCTAATACGTTCCTTTATAAGAACTTCGATTTCTCGTTCGATCTCCGCTTCGTGTTCGGGAATGATGTCGTGAATTGCGCTACTCATAACGCCGAGGATCGGTCGGGTGTAGCGAATGGCTTCAAGTCGAATTTGAACGCTTGGACTCCGCAAAACCAGCATACGATGGTTGCCCAGCGTCGTCCGATGAAATCGTACTATGATTCTTATCCGGATTCACATTGGATGCAGAACGGTTCTTTCGTTCGGGGGCAGAACTTCGTCTTGGGATATACTTTCAGCAAGAGTTTGCTCCAAAAGATAAGGTTACAGGATTTGAGAATCTACGCGAGTGCTCAGAACTTGTTCTGTATCACGAAGTACAAAGGCTATGATCCGGAGGTTACGACCTATGAGGATGCTGCTTTCGGACAAGGTATCGACGACTTCAGCGAGCCTAAGGCACGTACTTTTACTTTTGGTTTAAATGTTAAATTCTAATGCGATTGAGTTATGAAAATAAATAAAATCTATATCGTCTCATTATGTGCGTTATTCTTGTCTTCTTGTAATAATTTCTTGGACGAGCAGCCTACCGGTACGATGACTACCGATTCAAAGTTGACAAGTAAGGAGTCCGCTTTGGCCTTGACGAATTCGGCTTATTTGAAGAATACGGTCTTTAATAAGATGACCCCGGGCTGGGGATGTAATACGATCTTATTGCTCGAATATATGACAGGCAAAGCTACTTCCGAGAATTCCCAAGCGAATTATAAGGACTTTCAGGATCTACTGGTGAGTGATCGTTCTTTGTATATCGAGAACTGGTGGCAAGATTGTTATGCCGGTATCGCGAACTGTAACCTCGCGCTTCAAAAACTCGGGGAGTTCGAGAATCTGGATGCTTCCTTGATTAATGGCTATATGGCTGAGGTGAAGTTTATGAGGGCTTTGTATTATTTCTATTTAGTACGTATCTTTGGTGATGTCCCTAAGATTACGACCGTACAGTCGGAGTTGGGAGAGCTGCAAGTATCTCGTGCCCCGGTAAAGGAAATCTATGATGAGATCATTATTCCGGATTTGTTGGAGGCCGAACAATCGGATCTGGCTTTTAGCGATCATACAGGGCGTGTCTCGATGGGAGCGGTGAAAGCGCTTCTTGCGGATGTCTATCTTACGTATGCCGGTTATCCTTTGCAAGGAGGTAAATCTTATTACGCGGAATCGGCTAAACGTTCATTGGAGGTTATAAAATCAAATGAGTATACGCTCTTCACGGATTATGAGAGCCTACGGCTTCCGTCGCAGAATAATAAGGGAGAGTTTATTTATCAAGTTCAGTTCTCCTTGAACAAGCGGCATAACGAGTCGGTACGTATCTTTTTACCTTCTCGTTCCGGCATTTCCGCCTACGATTTGGAATATGGTAGCCTGATCCCTACCAAGGAATTCGTAGAAAGTTTTGAAAAAGGGGATAAGCGTACGGAAGAGAAGCAATATTTCTTTACGAACTACAAGGGGCATCCGAGTAAGTTCTCTCCGGGAGCGGCAGAGTTGGAGTTTATGGATTTGAATGGCTATTATATCTATAAGTTTTTTGATCAAGTAGCTGTTGATAATACGGCGAAGTCGGACTTGAACTGGAGTGTATATCGTTACACGGATGTATTATTAATGTATGCGGAAGCGCAAGTGAATGCGGATGGTACTCCGAACCAGCAATCCATCGATATCGTGAACCAAATACGAGGAAGGGCCGGATTAGCACCGTTCAGGCAGACCAACGCAAGCGCATTCTTGGAGGAAGTCTGGGACCAACGTTACTTTGACCTATGTTATGAGAATAAGATGTGGTTTGATATGCTACGCACCCGTAAGATCCGGGATGATAAATCCGGGGAATATGTGGACTTTATCGGCTATAAGACGAATTGGGGTAAGGTGTATACGGAAACCCAGCTATTGTTCCCGATTCCATTAAGCGAACGGCAGGCGAATCCGAACCTGGCTCAGAATCAAGGTTATTAACGAATAGAAAATAATATATGAAGATCAAGTTGTCTTTATTAGCCACCGGTTTACTATATGTGCCGGTGGTGTTCGCCCAAAAGCAACCCAATGTCGTGATCATTCTGGCGGATGATATGGGGTACGGGGATGTTGGATGCAATAATCCATATGCTAGGGTACGTACACCGGCCATCGATCAATTGGCCCGGAACGGTATCCGTTTTACGGATGCCCATTCTGCGGGTGCGTTGAGTGGGCCTTCACGCTACGGTTTAGTGACAGGACGTTATTTTTTCCGTACGCCGAAGAAGTCCGAGTATTGGGGGTACTTGTCTCCATATATCGAACCGGAGCGTTTGACGATCGGTTCCTTGATGCGTAATGCCGGCTATACGACCGCTTGTGTCGGGAAATGGCATCTAGGGCTCGACTGGCAGTTGAAAGATGACTCGAAACCACAGATTCTTACCCCTAAGAAATTTGGTTATACGAATACGGATTTCTCCGCCCCTGTAAAAAGAGGCCCTACGGAATTAGGGTTTGACTATTCTTTCATCCTTCCGGCTTCCTTGGATATGCCGCCTTATGCGTTCGTGCGTAATGACCGTGTCGTGGACCCGGATGTCATCTTGACGGCGGACGCTTATCCGAAGAAACAGGATGAGACGGTTTACGCTTGGGATCGTAAACATACGAACGAGAATGATATTTATTGGGAACGGGGCGTTTGGTGGCGTAACGGAGAGATGTCGCGCTCCTTTAAGTTTGAGGAATGTTTCCCGACAATCGTAGATGAGGGTATCGCTTTTATCGATCGGGAAGGACGAAAGGACAAGCCATTCTTTTTATATATGCCGTTAACCGGTCCGCATACCCCATGGTTGCCCACCGTTCAGTTTAAGGGATCTACCGAGTTAGGTACCTATGGCGATTTTATGGGCGATATCGATAATGTCGTGGCTCGGGTGAATGCCAAACTAAAGGAATTAGGTCTGGAGAAGAATACGATTGTCATTTTCGCCAGTGATAACGGAGGCGCATGGGAAGAGGAGGATATCCAGCAATACGGGCATCAAAGTAACTGGAGCCGCCGTGGGCAGAAAGGTGATGCGTGGGACGGCGGTCATCATGTTCCGCTGATTGTTCATTGGCCGGATCATATCAAGCGCCCTGGGGTTTGTTCCCAAACGGTTGGCTTGGTAGATATATTGGCTACATTGGCGGATTTAACCGGGCAATCCCTTCCTAAAGGACAGGCAGAGGATAGCTTTAGCTTTAAGAAAGTATTGGATGGTGATATGAATGCCTCGACGAGAGACCAGATCATGTACTTGTCCGGCTCCGGCAAATTAGCGATCAAGAAGGGAGATTGGAAATATATCGATTGTCTGGGCTCCGGTGGTTTTACGGCTCCCGCCCGTTTATCCCCGGTGAAGAATGGACCGAAAGGCCAACTTTATAATATGCGGACCGATTCTTTGGAGAGTAATAATCTCTTCTTGCGTGAGAAAGGCATTGCGAATGAGCTTTCTGCGTTGTTGAAGAAATTGTTGGATCAAGGATATAGCCGTCCGCAATAAAGGTAATCTTGATTAGGCAAAAAGTTGAATCGAATGACAAAGTTAGGCGTATTGTTTAGTGTTTTGGGAGTGGGGGCCGGTTGTATTCCGGCCTTCGCTCAAAAACAGCTCCCCAATATCATCGTAATGTTATCGGATGACCAAGGTTGGGGCGATTTGGGCTTCACGGGGAATACCTTCGTGCAAACTCCTAATATAGATCGTATCGCTCATGAGGGAACGATCTTGGAGAATTTTTATGTCTGTCCGGTGTCATCCCCGACGAGGGCGGAGTTCTTGACCGGACGCTATCATGTACGGAGTGGCGTTAATTCTACGACCGGGGGAGGCGAGCGCTTTAATCTGGGAGAGAAAACGATCGCGGAATATTTCCGGGAGGCCGGATACGCTACCTCTCTATTTGGAAAATGGCATAGTGGTACGCAATATCCCTACCATCCGAACGCAAGGGGCTTCGAGGAGTTCTATGGTTTTTGTTCCGGGCATTGGGGGAATTATTGGAACCCGGTGTTGGAGCATAACGGAGAGATTATTTCGGGCGAGGGCTTTATCATAGATGATCTGACCGATAAAGCCTTGGATTATATACGTGATCATAAAGAACATCCATTCTTTATGTTCTTGTCTTATAACACACCTCATAGTCCGATGCAAGTCCCGGATAGTTGGTGGAACCGTGTAAAAGATCGTACCTTGTCGCAGCGAGCTACTTTCCCGGAGCAAGAAGATACTACGTTTACGAAAGCGGCTTTGGCCTTGGCCGAGAATTTAGATTGGAATATCGGACGTGTATTGTCTTTGTTACATTCATTGGATTTGGAACAAGAGACGATTGTTATTTATTTCTCGGATAACGGCCCGAATAGTTTCCGGTGGAATGGTGGGATGAAAGGGCGAAAAGGCTCTACGGATGAAGGGGGTGTTCGTTCGCCGTTTTGTATCCGTTGGCCGGGACACATAAGGAAAGGGGCCGTGGAAACCCAGTTGTCCGGGGCTATAGACTTAATCCCTACTTTATTAGGTTTGGCGGGAATAGAATATACCCCGTTAAGGAAACTGGACGGAATCGATTGGGGACAGCGATTGCTGGATGAGAAAGCTCCTGCTATGGATCGGGTTTTATATAGTTATTGGGGAGGTAAGACGAGTGTGCGTATCTCATATTATCTATTGGATGCGGAAGGTCATTTATATAAAACGGATATAGATCGTGAGCAACGGAAGGATGTATCGGATAAAGAACCCGAGATATATGAGCGGATGAAGCGTTATTCGAATTGGTTTAAGGATGAGTTACTGGCGGATTTCCCGAAGAAGGATACCCGTCCGTTTATAATCGGTCATCCGCAGGAAACCTATTCAAAGCTACCGGCCCGGGATGCGAGGATATCCGGCCCGATCGAACGCTCCAACCGTTATCCGAATTGTTCTTATTTTACGAATTGGAAAAGCCCGGAAGCGGAGATAAGCTGGAATGTGGAGGTGGAGGAATCCGGCTTGTTCGAGGCTTTTATCTATTATACTTGCGATAAACGAAATATAGGCTCTACTTTTGAACTTCGTACGGACCGGGATGCCGAGAATCTTGTATTTACATTGGATCAAGTAAATGACCAACCCATGCTCGGTGCGGATTTGGATAGGGTTCTCCGGGAGGAGTCTTATGTGAAAGGATTTGCTCCTTGCTCTGTCGGTACGATTCCTCTATCGAAAGGTACGGCCACTTTATCCTTGCAAGCGAAAACGATCCGGAATGAGGAGGCTATGAATTTTTGGATGTTGGTGCTAAAACGAGTGAAATGAGTCTGAGATTGAAAAAAGTTGTATAACTATTTGCCAGTTATCAAATAATCACTACCTTTGCACCGCAAAATTTTTTATTAATCAATATTAAACAGCGTTTTATGAACAATTACGAAACCGTTTTCATTTTGACTCCCGTTTTGTCTGACGCTCAGATGAAGGAAGCGGTAGAGAAATTCACGAACCTTCTGAAAGCTCAAGGAGCTGAGATCGTGAATGAAGAGAACTGGGGCTTGCGCAAGTTAGCTTATCCTATCGACAAGAAGACAACAGGCTTCTACCAGTTGGTTGAATTCAAGGCAGATCCTAGTGTTATCGCTACGTTGGAGTTGAACTTCCGTCGTGACGAGCGTGTGATCCGCTTCTTGACTTTCCGTCAAGACAAGTATGCCGCAGAATATGCAGCTAAGAGAAGAAATCTGAAATCATCTAAAGAAACAGTAAAGGAGAATAATTAATTATGGCAGCAACTCAATCAGAAATCAGATATTTAACTCCGCCTTCAGTAGACGTTAAGAAGAAAAAATATTGCCGTTTCAAAAAGAACGGTATCAAGTATATCGATTATAAGGATCCTGAATTCTTGAAGAAATTCTTGAACGAGCAAGGTAAGATCCTTCCGCGTCGTATCACTGGTACTTCCTTGAAGTTCCAACGTCGTGTGGCTCAGGCTGTAAAGCGTGCTCGTCACTTGGCTTTGCTTCCTTACGTAACCGATTTGATGAAATAATTAATTAAGAGGAGACAGAATATGCAAGTTATTTTGAAAGAAGATGTAGTGAATTTAGGCTACAAAGACGATATCGTAACAGTAAAAGACGGTTACGGACGTAACTTTCTAATCCCCACGGGTAAGGCAGTGATCGCTTCAGAGTCTGCTAAGAAAGTATTGGCTGAGAACTTGAAGCAACGCGCCCACAAATTGGCTAAGATCAAGGAAGACGCTCAGGCTTTGGCCGCTAAGTTAGAGGGTGTAGCTTTGACGATTGGTGCTAAGACTAGCTCTACAGGTACGATCTTCGGTTCTGTAACGAATATCCAAGTTGCTGAGGCTTTGGCTAAGGCTGGTTTTGAGAATATCGATCGTAAGATTATCTATATCAAGGAGTCTGTTAAGGAAGTAGGTAGCTATAAGGCTATTTTGAAACTTCACAAAGAGGTTTCCGTTGAGGTTCCTTTCGAGGTTGTTTCTGAATAATAGATACTTTAATATATCATGAAAGAGGGTAGTTTCGAAACTACCCTCTTTTTTTGTTTTAATTATAAAAAAAGACATCTGTCAATCAGCAAAAAAGCACTACATTTGTCTCCAAATTTGCAATAATTTTAGAAAGTGAGCAAAAAGTCTTTTCTATATATTAACTTGCTATTTGCGTTGTTTTTTTTCTTGCCCGGACTTCAGGCGAGAGAGAAGACTTTTACGGTCGTGATCGATGCCGGGCATGGCGGTAAGGACCCGGGCGCTAGAGGGGCGAATATTAATGAGAAGGAGATAAATCTCGCTGTCGCCTTAAAATTGGGTCGATTGATAGAGAATAACGCGGAGGATGTGCGTGTGATCTATACTCGTAAGACGGATCGTTTTATCGAGTTGGACGAACGTGCGAATATAGCGAACCGCAATAAGGCGGATCTTTTCGTGTCTATCCATACGAATGCCGTAAAGCGTGGAAGTACCGTGCAAGGTACGGAGACGTATACGCTGGGTTTGGCCCGTAGCGAAGAGAACTTAGAGGTGGCTATGAGCGAGAACTCAGCGATCTTGTTGGAGGATAATTATCAACAACGGTATGAGGGATTTGACCCGAACTCTTCGGAGTCATATATCATTTTCGAGTTTATGCAGAATAAGCATATGGAGCAAAGTATTAGTTTGGCTTCCGAGATACAGAAATCGTTCAGGGCTTGTAAGCGGGTGGACCGTGGCGTAAGACAGGCTGGTTTTTTGGTGCTTCGTAAAACGAGCATGCCCAGTGTTCTGGTCGAGTTGGGGTATATCTCGAATCGTCAAGAAGAGCAGTTCATGAGAACCGCCGCCGGACAAAATAAATTGGCGGAAGCGTTGTACGATGCTTTTTGCAAATATAAGAAGAATTACGATCGTCGTAAAGGAAATATTTCCGGAGCTGTCGTTGCTCCCGTAGCGAATGAGGAAACTCCGCCTCCGGGGAGCGAGGCTGATATCTTAAATAAAAAACAGCAAGCCACAAGACAGAAAAACTCAGTTTCTTCTACCACTTCCGTGAACAGGAACACGAAAGGAAAGGTTATATATAAGATACAATTCTTGACTTCCAATAAGAAGCTTCCTGCGAACTCCCGGTTATTTAAGGGGTACAAGAACGTGGATTTCTATGTGGAGAAAGGTATCTATAAATACACGTATGGCGAGACTTCGGATTTTAACTCGATCCGGAAGATGCGCCGAACGATCGCAAAAGATTTTAAAGATGCTTTCATCATCGCTTTTAAGGATGGGAAGAAGGTGAAATATTAATGATTTAGGAATAAATTATACATTATAAATAAAGGAAATGAAAAGTGTATTCACTAAAGAGGCGAAGATCGGACTTGTGACGATCGTAAGTCTGGCGTTATTGTATTTAGGCATTAATTATCTGAAGGGTATTAACCTGTTTCAACCGGTGAACCATTACTACGTATCATTCAGCAACGTAAAGGGGGTGACGATTTCCAGCCCTGTATTTGTGGATGGTTTTAAGGTGGGATTGGTTCGTGATATTATTTATGACTATGATACGACCGGTAAGATCATCGTTGAGGTTAGTTTGGAAGATAAGATGAGGCTGAATAAGGGAAGTTATATAGCGGTTGTCAATACTTTCTTAAGCGGAGCTGAGTTGCATATCCATTTGAACACTTACGTGGATGACTTTTTGAAGCCGGGTTCTACGCTCGAGGGACGAATGGAAGAGGATATGATGCAATCCGTACAGGAGAAGATCTTGCCAAGCGTTGAGAACCTTTTGCCGAAGATCGACACGATCTTGGGTAGTTTGCAAACCTTGATCGCTCATCCGGCCTTGGCTCAATCCTTGAATCATATCGAAAAAACGACTAGCAACCTAGAGGTGTCTACTCGTCAGTTGAATCAGATGTTGAGTAAGGATGTACCGGGTATCGTGAATAACTTGAAGACGATGACGGATAATTTCTCGGAGGTGAGCGCCAACTTGAAAGAATTGGATTTGGCTACAACGGTCAATTCCATCAATGCGACCTTGGCGAACTTGAAGTTGACTACGGATAAATTGAACTCGACGGATAATAGCATCGGCTTATTGTTGAACGACAAAGGATTGTATGATAATCTGAACAGCACGATGGACAACGCCTCTAAGCTATTGCTTGATTTGCGGGAGAATCCGAAGAGATACGTGCATTTCTCTGTTTTTTGATTATGTTAAAAAATCATAGCATAAAAGACGTTATTTAGAATCATTCTAATTAGACAAAAAGTTAGGGGACTCCTGCTGATTATACGCATAAGGCCTTTAGGTAAAGTGAGATAGATACTTCCTGAGGCCTTATTCCGTCACCGGACGTCTGCGTTTACGCTTTTGTAGAGGTCTCTAAAATAAAGGGTTTTTGAACATTGGTCGATCTAAATAACAGTAAATCAGATGGGTATTAGTAACTATCTGAATCTAAAAGGGATATTGAAAATTCATATTTACCAAACAAAATAGCACTTTTTTTTTCGGAATTAATTTCTAAACTTTGTAGTCCGAATGTAAAAAGTATTAGTGGGAGAGAAAGAAAACATGCAGACTGATTATCAAACATTGTGGAATAAGTGCCTTGCGGTCATAAAGGATATTGTGCCTAAGGCAGCTTTTGACACATGGTTCGTACCTATCGTTCCGTTATCATACGAAGACAAGAAGTTTACCATACAGGTGCCTAGTCAATTCTTCTATGAGTATCTGGAAGAGAAGTATGTTAATGTTTTGAAAGTTACATTGTATCGTGTAATCGGTCAAGGAACCATTCTTAACTACCGTATCATGGTGGATAAGACAACTGGTGGTACGGTTGATTATCCAGCGGAGAATGCTTCCACCGCTGTAAAGAAAGTCACTCCCAAGGACGCTAACAAGGCTCCGAATCCTTTTATGACGACTGCTCCGCAGGATTTGGACCCTCAGTTGAACCCGAAGTATAATTTTGATAATTATTTCGAGGGTACGAGCAATAAGTTGGTTCGTACGGCGGGTGAGGCTGTTGCCCAGAATCCGGGAAAGACTACGTTTAACCCGTTGTTTATTTTTGGTCCGTCAGGAGTGGGTAAAACTCACTTATGCCATGCGATCGGAACCCGTATCCGGGAGTTGCATCCGGAAAAGAAAGTGTTATATGTATCTTCGCATTTGTTCCGGGTACAGTTTACAGATGCTATCCGTAAGAATACGACTAATGACTTCTTGAATTTCTATCAAAATATCGATGTGCTGCTGTTGGATGATATACAGGAGTTGATCGGTATGGATAAGACTCAAAATACATTCTTCCATATTTTCAACCACCTGCACCAGTTAGGTAAGCAGCTTATCTTGACTTCTGATAAACCTCCTGTGGATTTGCAAGGGATGGAAGAGCGCTTGATCACCCGTTTAAAATGGGGATTGACGGCTGAGTTGAGCCGTCCGGATCTGGATCTACGTAAAAAGATACTGAAGAATAAGATCAACCATGACGGAATCATGATTCCGGATGAGGTCTTTAACTTTATCGCTAATAATGTGACGGAGAATGTCCGTGACTTGGAAGGTATTCTCGTTTCTTTAATGGCTAATGCAGTTATCAATAATCGTGAGATCGATCTGCCGTTGACGAAACGTGTGGTTAGCCAAGCGGTTCGGTTGGAGAAGAAACAGATCTCCGTACAGATGATTCAGGAGATCGTTTGCAAGTATTTCAACTTGGAGCAATCGGTTATCCAAACTAATTCCCGTAAACGTGAGATCGTGCAAGCCCGTCAGATCACGATGTATTTGGCGAAGAAATATACGGACTCCTCTTTTTCCCATATTGGAAAGATCGTAGGAAAGAAAGACCATGCGACTGTCTTGCATGCTTGTAAGACGATCAAAGACCAGATTGAGACTAGTAAGTCTTTCCGGTCTTCCGTTGAGGAAATCGAGGTCTTGCTCAAGAACTAAATTAAGAATCCCTATATAGTAGGATAAGGACGTCTC
This sequence comes from Parabacteroides sp. CH2-D42-20, assembly GCF_003670185.1. Taxonomy (NCBI): domain Bacteria; kingdom Pseudomonadati; phylum Bacteroidota; class Bacteroidia; order Bacteroidales; family Tannerellaceae; genus Parabacteroides; species Parabacteroides sp. CH2-D42-20. The sequence continues at coordinate 20,069 of NZ_RAYG01000022.1, forward strand.
TCTAAAGAGGCGTCCTTCTTTGTTTTGGGAAATCTGTGTAAGTGTTAAGTTTTCTTTTTGGAAAACTATTTGATGTTTAGTTTTGTTTAAGTAGTTGAAAATGTGGGGTTGCGAGTTTGGTTTTGGAAAACTTTTCAATAAGTATTCTTTTTAACGTAGGGTAATTTGGATAACTGGTAAAGTATGCGTAAACTTGCAGTCGCAAAATAAATATAATAATTGTGGATCGTAAAACTTACACTTTTGACGAAGCGTTTAAGGCTTCATTGGATTACTTTACCGGTGACGAGCTCGCCGCTAAAGTATGGGTAAATAAATATGCCTTGAAGGATGCGTTTGGAAATATCTATGAGGAATCTCCGAATGATATGCATCATCGCTTGGCAAGTGAGATTGCCCGTGTGGAAAAAAAGTATCCGAATCCGTTGTCGGAACAAGAACTTTTCGACCTGTTTGATCATTTCCGCTACATCGTTCCGCAAGGAAGTCCGATGACGGGAATTGGCAATGATTATCAAATAGCCTCACTCTCTAATTGTTTTGTTATCGGATTGGACGGGCAAGCGGATTCGTATGGTGCGATTATTCGTATTGACGAAGAACAGGTACAATTAATGAAGCGCCGTGGTGGTGTAGGCCATGATCTTTCGCATATTCGCCCGAAAGGTTCTCCGGTTAAGAATTCTGCGTTGACTTCTACCGGGTTGGTTCCGTTTATGGAACGTTATTCGAATTCCACCCGTGAGGTGGCCCAAGATGGCCGTCGTGGAGCTTTGATGCTGAGCGTTTCTATTAAACATCCGGACTCGGAGGCGTTTATCGACGCTAAGATGACGGAAGGTAAGGTTACAGGTGCAAATGTATCTGTGAAGATTGATGATGATTTCATGAATGCCGCGGTTAATGGCGGTACCTATAAGCAACAATATCCAATTGATTCGGATTCTCCCGTTTATGTGAAGGATATCGATGCTTCTGGCTTATGGAAAAAAATTATTCATAACGCTTGGAAATCCGCTGAACCGGGTGTGTTATTCTGGGACACGATCTTACGTGAGTCTGTACCAGACTGCTATGCGGATCTGGGGTTCCGTACGGTTTCCACGAATCCTTGTGGCGAGATACCTCTTTGTCCGTATGATAGTTGCCGTTTGTTAGCGATCAATTTATATTCATATGTGGTAAATCCGTTCACTCCGGACGCTTATTTCGATTATGATTTATTCAAGAAGCATGTAGGTTTGGCCCAGCGGATTATGGATGATATTATTGATTTGGAGTCGGAGAAGATCGAGATGATCTTGGCTAAGATCGACTCGGATCCGGAATCCATGGAGGTAAGACAAACAGAGCGTCATTTGTGGGAAAAGATCCAACGAAAGACTTTGCAAGGACGTCGTACAGGTGTGGGCATTACGGCGGAAGGCGATATGATTGCCGCTTTAGGTTTGCGTTATGGAACAGAAGAAGCAACCGATTGTGCGGAACTTATACAAAAGACATTAGCTTTGGCCGCATATCGTTCATCCGTAATGTTGGCGAAAGAACGTGGTGCCTTTGAGATATTCGATGCGAAGCGTGAGGAAAAAAATCCGTTCATCAACCGTTTGCGTGAGGCTGATCCTGCTTTATATGAGGATATGTTGAAATACGGTCGTCGTAATATCGCTTGCTTAACAATCGCTCCGACAGGAACGACTAGCTTGATGACACAGACCACTTCCGGTATAGAGCCGGTATTCTTGCCGGTATATAAGCGCCGCCGCAAAGTAAACCCGAACGATTCCGAGGCTCGTGTGGATTTCGTGGATGAGACAGGCGACGCTTTCGAGGAGTATATCGTATTCCATCATAAGTTTGTAACGTGGATGCAAGCGAATGGTTATTCGGCAAGTAAGAAATATACACAAGAAGAAGTGGAGGAGCTAGTTGCTAAGTCTCCTTATTATAAAGCGACTTCCAATGATGTCGATTGGTTACAAAAAGTCCGTATGCAAGGACGCATTCAGAAATGGGTGGACCATTCTATCAGCGTAACGATCAATTTGCCGAACGATGTAAGTGAGGAGTTGGTAGACTCTTTGTATGTTGAGGCATGGAGATGCGGATGTAAAGGATGTACTGTTTATCGAGATGGTTCTCGTTCCGGTGTCTTGATTGCGACAGATAAAAAGAAGAAAAAAGAGGATTGTAACTGCATGCAACCACCGGTTATCGTATCTACCCGTCCTCGTGAGTTGGATGCGGATGTGGTAAAATTCCAGAATAACCGTGAGAAATGGATCGCTTTCGTCGGCTTGTTGAATGGCCGTCCGTATGAGATCTTTACCGGTTTGGCCGATGATGACGAGGGTATCATGTTACCTAAAAACGTTTCTAAAGGTACGATCATCAAGAGCTATGATGAGGATGGTAATAAGCATTACGACTTCCAGTTCAAGAATAAACGCGGTTATAAAATGACAATCGAAGGCTTGGATGGCAAGTTTAATCCGGAATATTGGAACTATGCTAAATTGATCTCCGGTGTGCTCCGTTACGGAATGCCTATCGATCAGGTTATAAAACTGGTACAGGGTATGGAGTTGAATAGCGAGTCTATCAATACTTGGAAGAATGGCGTGGAACGGGCCTTGAAGAAATATTTACCGAACGGCATGGAAGCGAAAGGGCAGAAATGTCCGAACTGTGGGTTGGAGACCTTGATTTATCAAGAAGGTTGTTTGATCTGCACGAATTGCGGAGCCTCTAAATGCGGTTAAATAATTGACTAAATCTATATACCATGAAAGTCACTTTTAATATAAACTTCCATACCGTTTGGGGACAGAAGTTATGTGTAGTGGGCTCCATACCGGAATTAGGCTCTTGGGAACCTGCTTTGGCTAAGGAGATGAATTACTCTGGAGATGGAAACTGGAAACTGGAACTGGATCTTCCACCCGATATAAAAGATATAGAATATAGATATTTCTTAAGTGTTAATGATAAGCAGATCTTTGAGGAGTGGGAGAAGAATCACCGGATTGTATTGGATGGACAATCTGATTCTTACATCCTTTATGATTATTGGCAAATCCGTCCGGATAATCTAGCCTTTTATTCTTCTGCTTTCACCAAAAGTTTATTCGCTCATCCCTGCAATACACATGAGAGGGTCGTTAGAAGTGGAAGAAAATTGGTGATAAAGATATCCGCTCCCCGGGTGGAAAAGAATCAGTGTGTAGCCATTACTGGAAATCAAGAATGCTTAGGTAACTGGCATCCGGACAAGGCTTTATTGTTGAGTTGCGATACTTTCCCGGAATGGCATATTGATTTAGACGCTGCGGAGATACGGTATCCTTTAGAATATAAATTTTTGGTTTGGGATAATGATTCCCGTCAACCTTTGTATTGGGAGAGTGATGAGAATCGTATTCTAAGTCTTGTTCCCCAGAAACAGGGTGAGACCGTTGTTATATCTGGTCTTTACTTCCGGGATAGCTTACCGTTATGGCGTTGTGCCGGCTCGGTTATCCCCGTCTTTTCCTTGCGCTCGGAAAAGAGCTTTGGAGTAGGTGATTTGGGAGATTTACACATGTTGGTGGATTGGGCTAGAAAGACGCACCAACGTATCATTCAAGTATTACCTATGAATGATACGACGATGACCCATACTTGGGTGGATTCCTATCCGTATAGCGCTATTTCTATTTATGCCCTTCATCCCATGTATGTGGATTTATCGGCTTTGGGGACCTTGCAAGATCCGGAGAGAGCTGCTTTTTATGCAGGGAAGCAAAAAGAATTAAACGCAAAAGATACGGTTGATTATGAGGAAGTACTGAAATATAAATTGGGTTATTGTCAAGAATATTTCGCAGGGGAGGGTAAGGCCGTATTAGATACGCCGGAGTTTAAAGAGTTCTTGGCGCAAAATGAGTCATGGTTGATGCCTTACGCTACTTATTGTTTCTTGCGGGAAAGTTATGGGACATCGGATTTCTCTCAATGGCAAGGTAATTCTACTTATAATAAGACACGTGTTCGCGCCCTATGCCGGGAAGATAGTGACGCATGGCCGGAGATCTCGTTCTCTTATTTTTTGCAATATGTATTGCACAACCAGTTCAAGTCGGTATCGGATTATGCCCGTAAGAATGGAGTTGTATTGAAAGGTGACTTACCCATTGGCGTGAGCCGCACTAGTGTAGAGGCTTGGACGGAACCGAAATATTTTAATATGAATGGTCAAGCGGGTGCTCCCCCCGATGACTTTTCCATGAACGGTCAGAACTGGCTGTTCCCGACTTATAACTGGGATGCGATGGAGAAAGATAATTTCTCTTGGTGGAAAAAACGCTTCGCTAAGTTAAGTGATTATTTCGATTGTTTCCGTATAGATCACATCTTGGGATTTTTCCGAATATGGGAGGTTCCTTGTGAATATGTGCAAGGGCTTTGTGGTCATTTCAATCCAGCGTTGCCGTTCTCGAGAGAAGAGATCGAGCAGTATGGATTGAATTTTAACGAGTCTCGTTTCACGACCCCACATATCAATCGACAATTCTTATCGGAATTGTTTGAGGAAAATACAGAAGAGGTGATAGGTGCTTATTTGGCACAATCCTCCTCCCGGCATTATGTGTTAAAACCGTTCTGTGATACGCAAAGGAAGATTGAGGCGTTGTTTGCGGATAAGGCGGATCCAGTTTCCCTACGGATCAAGAATGGCCTGTTTACGATTGCGAATGAGGTATTATTTCTTCGTGACCCAAGAGAGACCGATAAGTTCCATCCCCGGATCTCGGCGAATCAATCCTATATCTATCGGGAATTGAGTGGTTCCGACCGTTATGCGTTCGATCAGTTATACTGGCATTTCTTCTATCATCGCCATAATGATTTTTGGAAGGCGCAAGCGTTTAAGCGTTTGACACCGTTGGTCGCGTCCACGGAGATGTTGGTTTGTGGAGAGGATCTAGGTATGATCCCCGCCTCTGTTCCCGAGGTTATGAATAAGTTGCAAATACTAAGCCTTGAGATTGAGCGTATGCCGAAGAGTCCACAGCGGGAATTTTCCGATATGTTTAATTTGCCTTATCATTCCGTTTGTACGACTTCTACACATGATATGACTCCTCTTCGTAATTGGTGGAAAGAAGATCCGGAGAAGACACAGCGTTATTACAACCATGTATTGCAACGGATCGGTGAGGCCCCGGATGAATGTACGGCTGAAATCGTTGCCCAGATTATTTCTAATCATTTGAAGACTCGTTCCATGCTGACGATTATTCCGTTGCAGGATTGGTTTGCTATGGATGATTCTATCAAGCGAAAGGATATAGAATCCGAGCGTATTAACGTTCCTGCGAATTCAACGCATTATTGGCGCTACCGGATGCATATTACGTTGGAACAGCTTTTACAGGCTGATAACCTGAATAATAAGATAGTCTCGTTGATAAAAGAGGCTGGACGAAAATAAGAAAGACTAAGGGCCGTATCGAAAAGTGCGGCCCTCAGTCTATTTGTCCGCTTTCTTTTTCTCGGAACACATCGAGCAGGCTCCGTTGAACCGTGCGTTTGGTTCGATCTCTAGGGATTGGGTATATATATCTCCCTTGATAATTGCTGTTGATTTTAGAATAAGCTTTGCGCTTACTTTTACGGAGCCATCTACCTCACCGAGAATCTCAGCATTCTCGGATACGATATTGCCTGTTACGCTACCTTTGGGGCCGATAACGATCTTGCCGTTGCAACTGATATCTCCTTCTACTTTTCCATCCAAGCGAAAGTCTGTCTCTGTGATAATATTACCCTTTATCGTTGTCCCCGCAGCCAAGGCGTTGTGTAATCCGCCTGCGGAATTTTCATCTTTTTGTTTTATTCCCATCATAATGTGTTGTTACTTGGTTGACAAATATAAGACTATTTTTTTGCAGGAAGGTTTACTTTCTATACATTTACAGATAAATTAAAAGATTATGACAACAAAGATTGAATTACGAAGGATGACATTCTATGCCTATCATGGCGTGGCACCCCAAGAGACCCGGGTTGGGAATACTTTTATCGTAGATTTGATACTGACAGCTCCGTTGGAGAACGCGGTATGGAGCGACGATTTAAGCGATACGATCAATTACGCCACAGTATATGAAACCGTGAAAGCAGAAATGGCTATCCCCTCGAGACTTCTCGAGCATGCGGCGGGGCGTATCTTGAAGGCTTTGAAAGAGAGATTTCCACAGATCACGGAGGTGGAACTTGTCTTGTCTAAATTAAATCCTCCGTTTGGCGGAGATATTCATAGTGCTTCGATAATTCTTAAAGAAAGCTTTCTTTCTGTTTAGAAACTTTTATTTACCTTCGCGTTTGTAAAGAAGTGATGCGATATACGATATACTAAAAGCACAAATACGATAACATTATGGCATTTACCAACAACGTAATGATTGTTCGTCACGGATTGCTGGCGAAGTTAGTAAAGCTCTGGAATGAAAACCGTCTTCTGGAAGAAATTGATCGTTTGCCGATCGAGTTGAGTCCCCGAAAATCGAAAGTGAGGGGCCGTTGCTGTGTACATAAGGAACGTGCCGTCTGGAAATACAAAACCTTGCCTTTGCTTGGTTTTGATATGCAGGACGAGGAAGATGAGTTGACACCGCTTTCAGAGTATGCGAAGCGTGCCTTGTTCCGCTCGGAGAATAAGAAGGAAAATATCATGTGTGTAGTGGATGAGGCGTGTTCCTCTTGTGTCTCCGTGAATTATGAGATCACGAATCTTTGCCGGGGTTGCGTGGCTCGTAGTTGTTATATGAACTGCCCGAAGGACGCTATCCGATTCAAGAAAAACGGTCAGGCCGAGATTGATCATGAAACTTGTATCAGCTGTGGTAAATGCCACCAAAGCTGTCCGTACCATGCCATCGTTTATATCCCGATCCCTTGCGAGGAAGTTTGTCCGGTTAAGGCGATCAGCAAGGACGAGTATGGGGTGGAGCATATCGACGAGTCTAAATGTATATATTGCGGTAAATGTGTGAATGCTTGTCCGTTCGGTGCTATCTTCGAGATCTCGCAAGTATTCGATATCTTGCAACGCTTGCGGAATAAGGAACAGATGGTAGCGATTGTCGCTCCGTCTATCTTAGCTCAGTTTAGCGCTCCGAAGGAAAAAGTGTATGGCGCTATCAAGTCCTTGGGATTCGAGGAAGTGGTCGAGGTGGCGCAAGGCGCTATGGAAACCACCCGTCATGAGGCGGAAGAATTGATCGAGAAATTGAAAGAAGGACAACCGTTCATGACCACTAGTTGCTGTCCGTCTTACGTGCAATTGGCCGAGAAACATATCCCGGATTTAAAGAAATACATCTCTTCTACTGGATCTCCGATGTATTATACGGCCCGTATCGTGAAGGAAAAATATCCGGATGCGAAGATCGTGTTTGTTGGCCCATGCGTGGCGAAACGAAAAGAGGTGAAACTAGATCCGTGCGTGGATTTTACACTTACGTTTGAGGAAGTAGGTTCCGTATTGGAGGGATTGGGTATCAAGATCGAGGAGGCCCAGCCTTTCTCTGTATTATTTAACGCTGTCCGTGAGGCGCATGGCTTCGCCCAAAGTGGTGGTGTGATCAACGCCGTTAAGGTTTATTTGAAGGACGAGAACGTAAATGCCGTGCAGGTAGCCAACCTGACAAAGAAAAATGTGGCATTATTACGCGCTTACGCTAAAACCGGAAAGGCTCCTGCGCAGTTTATAGAAGTGATGGCTTGCGAGGGCGGTTGTGTGACCGGTCCTTGTACGCACGCCGATAAGACTGCCGGACAAAAGCAGCTTATTAAGGAGCTTACTAAATTCTAGACAAAATGATTAAAAAATTGGCTTTATTTGTCTCCTTGACGGGAGTTTTTCTATGTACCGCTTCTTGCGGACATAAAGAATTACCGTCGATGGGAGATTATTCCGTACAGGTATTTAATGATACCCGCGTACGTTTCGCTCCGGATGTATATCCCGCCGCTTTTAACGCTCCGGGACCGGACAGTATCTTTCATTTGGTGAATGGCCGTATTATCTTGAAGAAGGTAACATTGCCGAAATATAAGCGAAACGTTTCCGTCAAACTCCGGGTTACGGTAGCTTCGAATGGAGATCGCTGGGATAAATCCGGGTCTTGTTTTGTATTGCCAAATGCCTCGGGCATTAATTTGTTGAATATCGCTAAAGGCGAGAAGGAGTTTCCTGCGGTGGATAGCGTGAAACTGGAGAAGATGATCGGTATCATCCCCGGGACGGATTATCAACCTACCGTGGAATTGATGCGTTTCATGACTCCGTTCGGAGTAGGGCATTACAGTAGTCCCGAGGATAGCTTGACGAAACATCGTAAGCCCGTGTATATCGATCATTGGGAAGATAGCGTAAGCTGGGAGCAAGACATAACCGATTTGTATCCTCTTCTGGAAGGTGGTGCTTATGTTGGAATCTTTATCGATACATGGACACCGGAAGGATACGTCGCAAGCATGACGATTGATGTGGATGAGTCCGATCTGACTTGCGACGCTTTGCCGAAGAAACATGTAGAGCCGTTGATGAATACGGTTTATTATATCGGGCAGGAATATCCGGATATATTCGCCCGGAAGGACGTGTCATTGGATTTTGATATTCCTCAAGGCGCACGTGATGTCCGTCTGAAATATATCGTTACGGGACATGGCGGTCATTCCGGCGGGGATGAGTTCGTGGAAAAACAGAATATTGTTTCCGTTGATGGAGTTCCAGTCTTGGATTTTGTTCCTTGGCGTACGGACTGCGCTTCTTTCCGTCGTTTTAATCCGGCTACCGGGGTTTGGTTGAGAAAGCGTCTGGCTTCCTATATCACCGAGAAGGGATATTCGGAGAAAGAAGTAGAGGAACCCTTGGCGTCTTCGGATCTTTCCCGCTCTAATTGGTGTCCCGGATCGGATGTGATACCGGAAGAGGTAGCGTTGAAAGATATCCAACCCGGCCATCATACGCTGACGGTGAGTATTCCGGAAGCGGCAGAAGTGGATGGGAATAAGCTGAATCATTGGTTGGTCTCAGCCTATTTGGTCTGGGATGAGTAAATAATGTGACAATATGTTGATGTACCAATGTGCCAATCATGCTCTCTTCAACTAATTGGCATATTGGCACATTAGCCAATTAAAAAATTATTGATATGGAAGACTTGTTACCTTTCACCCTATTATGTTTCACTTCGTTTTTTACGTTGACCAATCCACTCGGTACGATGCCGGTTTTCTTGACCATGACCAATGGCATGAATGAGCATGAGCGGAAAGCGATTGTCCGAAGGGCCACGATCGTGTCGTTCATCACCTTGATGGTTTTTACTTTCTCCGGTCAGTTCCTGTTTAAGTTCTTTGGTATCTCCTCAAACGGCTTTCGCATAGCTGGCGGCTTTATTATCTTCAAGATCGGGTTTGATATGCTTCAGGCACGCTATTCCAACGCAAAGTTGAAAGAGGAAGAGGTGAAAACCTATGCGGATGATATATCCATTACTCCTCTGGCGATTCCGATGTTGTGCGGTCCGGGAGCGATCGCCAACGCAATCATGCTTATGGATGACGCTTCGACATTCACCTTAAAGGGTACGTTGATCGGAATAATCGCATTGGTCTATTTTATCACATTCTTGATCTTGCAAGCTTCCACCCGGCTGGTGCGTATATTGGGAGAGACTGGAAATAACGTGATGATGCGTTTGATGGGATTGATACTGATGGTGATCGCCGTGGAATGTTTCGTAAGCGGATTGAAGCCTATCTTGATCGATATATTGCGTGAGGCGATGGGCTAACAAATTACCAGACCAGCTTCTTTCTGCGATGGGCGCTAAATATTGGAATAACCTTTTCTTATCCTCATCGCAATTGGAGATATTTGCTTTCCAGATAAGTCGCTCTGCTTGGAACGGGAGATACGATATGATATCATGGGTGTGTGTTGTCCCGTTTGAGATCGTGATCTTCTTGGATTTAGCATACAGGTTCATATCCTTCATTTTTTGCTGTCCTTCAGGTGTAGTATCATGAACTTCTTGTGTGAAATGAAGTCTGTTTATTTTTAACATGGCTAGGTGATTGATCAATTCTTTGAGATTATCCTTCGAGATGAGAGTGAAAGGTGTGTGTATTGCCACGGTCCGATTGCTGTATCGGGGGCCATCTAGTATGGTCATTCCCGGTACGTTCCATTGAATATTCTCTACCTGAGTTTGGCTGTTTATTGCTGGAGGAAGCAGAAAACGTAAGGTTTGCGTTGCGTAAAAGAAACCTTTTTGTCCGGATGCTTTTATTAGAATACAAGAGGGGGCTATATTCAGTTTATAATGTTCGGCCGCTAGTTCTCTGTCTGTGCGGAATATGATATTGGCTCGTTTGTCTTGTATTTTTATTTCCGGGGTGAATCCGGCGGAAAGCGTGAACAGATCGGTCAACTCCCGAGCGATCATAGCCTGTTTTTCATTTTCTACACTGATGAGGGTTGCCTTGTTGAATGTGAAATCACCTTTGTCTGATACACTTTGCAAGGGGAAAGGAATGATCTCCGGTTTTTCGTCCGGAAGGAAACATTTTACAAGTATCATAACCAAAATAATAAAATATATACCCGTTGTACGTAACATAAGAATAATTTTTAATGATATGCTTTTTTGTTTAATTTTTCACTTGCTGCAAATCTATGCTTTAAGGATATTTTCTTGAGTCCAAAATCGTCCGTGAAAATTCAAAAAACGTTTTTTTATACTCTGCAAGCCTTATATTTCGGACGATTTAGTATTTTTGCCGAACAATGGGTGATATACAACTATGCGAGTATTTTGGAAGTTTTTACAATTATATCTATTGCTGTTTTTAGTGTGTTTAACAGAGTCTCTTTATGCAGCTCCTAGGTATTATTTTAAGCAAATCTCTTTGGAAAACGGATTATCGCAGTCTTCCGTAAAATGTGTGCTGGTAGATGAAAGAGGGGTTATGTGGATTGGTACCCGATTTGGGTTGAATCGTTTCGATAGGGAAAAGATTACCGTTTATCAGGAGGAGAGGGAGAACCCGCATTCTCTTCCTTATAATGATATAGTTTTTTTGGAGGAAGATGCGGAGGGAAATATTTGGGTAGGAACCAGTCGCGGATTGGCATGTTTCGATCGTGGTACTCGAAAATTTATACGTCAGGAAATAGACGGTCAACCCATGGTTGCTGCCTGTAGCCTCCTCATGCCGGAAGGAATCTATTTTTTAGGGAAGCAGGGTGTTTTTTGTTATTCCTATGCGGAAAAGAAAATGATCCGGTGCAAGTTCAAGGAGGAGAGGCCGTTTACCTTTTCGCCTAATTATGCTTATTTGTATGACGAAAAAGAGAGGAAGGTCATACTGTCTTTTCTGGAAAAAGGGCTTTGGTGGTATTCGCTAGACACCGGAGATATGGAACGTGTGCCGTTTATCCCAAAAGGGAATATCCCCTCCATGTATATAGATGCATTCAAGAGAATATGGGTGGCTATCTATAATAAAGGTGTTTTTTGTTATGATCGAGAGGGGAGATTACAGGAACATTTGGAAGCCCCGGAGAGATTGACTCATAATGTCGTGCAAGATATGTGCGAGAAAGATGGCGAACTTTGGCTGGCGACGGACGGAGGTGGTATCAATATATATAATTACAAAAATAAGACCGTAAGAGCGATTATGCATCTTCCGGGCGATCGCCATTCGTTGCCGATAAATTCTTTCGCCTGTCTGTATATCGATGATGAGGATAATGTTTGGGCGGGTAGTATCAGGGGAGGATTGATCGGCATCAAACCTGTTTTTATGACAACTTATCGGGATGCTCCTCCCGGGGCTTCTTACGGTTTGAGTTTTCAGTCGGTCACTTCCATGTATGAAGATCGTGATGGGAAAATCTGGGTAGGAACGGATGGGGGAGGTCTTGACTTGTTTGATCCGCAAAAAGAGACTTTCCGGAAGTATCCTCAGACTGCGGGGATGAAGGTGGTGTCTATCATGCCGTATAGCGATTCGGAATTGTTGTTATCTTTGTTTGGCGTAGGGCTTTGTCTTTTTAATAAAAATACCGGAGAATGCCGGGAGTTTTTGTTAAATTGGGGGCATGTGCGAAAGGATTTGTTCTTACGAGGTAATTCGATTCGTTTATCTCCTTTAGACGAGGATCATTTTTGTCTTTTATCTGATAATCATTTGTCTGTGTATAATCGGCGGAAACAACAATTTGAGTCTTTACCGGAAGATCTGTTACCACAAAGTTTGCTTGCGCCCCGTTTCATACAAGGCGATTCTTGTTACATAAGCTCTTCCGCAGCTTTGTATGTGTTGGATGTCCCGCATAAGCAACTACGTCCGTTATTTGTGAGGAATGAGGATATCGGTACGATACTTGCGGTAAAACAAGATAAGGATAATCATTTTTGGTTGGGGACATCTTCCGGACTGTATGTTTATGACCGTCTCTCGGAAAGATTGGATACGGTTGATCAGGATCGTTTTATCGGGGTAACGTCTCTTGCGTTTGATCGTTCTGATCGTCTTTGGATAAGTACTTATGAAGGGTTGTATGCGTATGTGCCGGATGAGAAGCGTGTAATCGTTTTTGGGGAATCTGACGGTATCTTTACACGTGAGTTTCTTCCGGAACCTGCTTTTGAGTCTTCTTCCGGTAATATTTATATTTCTGGAGTGGAAGGGCTGGTTAGGATACGGCCCGGCTATGACATTCATGAGGAAGAGGATTTTTCTGTGAGCATGATTAATTTGGCTTTAGATGGGTTACCGATTCATCCTGATGGTATATCCGGGGAACAGGCTATTTCCATTCCGTGGGATTATGTTTCCCTTGGGTTAAGTGTTATCGTGAAAGAGAAGGATTTGATGCGGAAGAAATTATTCCGTTTTTACATCAAGGGAGACCGTGAGGAGTTGTTGGAGACTTCAAGCCATGCGTTTACATTTCCGGCGCTTTCTCCGGGCAACTATGAATTATGGGTTTCCTATAGCAAGAAGAATGGAGACTGGAGTGTTCCTTTGAGATTATTGACGGTAGATGTGGAGCCTCCTTTGTGGAGACGCGCTTGGTTTCTGATTGCGATGGGGGTGATCGCGTTTGCGGCAATTGGAGGGATGATCTGGTCTGTTATGCGACGCAAAGAACGGAAACTTGCTTGGGCCATGAAAGAACATGAACGAAAGTTTTATGAGGAAAAAGTCCGTTTCATGGTGAACATCAGCCATGAATTACGTACGCCGCTTACTTTGATCTATGCTCCGCTCAAACGTTTGCTGAAATCCGGAAAGGTGACGGATAAAGATGTATCCCGGCAATTGGATGGTTTGTTGTTGCAGACTTGCCGGATGCGGGAGATCGTCGATATGGTGCTCGATGCCCAGAAGTCTGATACGAACGGCGATGTTATGGATATTCGTTTTTACGATCTTAACGATTGGATACGATTGGTAACGGATGATTTTATCATGGAATTCGAAGCCCGTAGGATTTCTGTGCGGTTCCAGTTGGATGCTTCGGTAGAGAAGGTACCCTTTGATACTTCCAAATGTCGTGTCGTTTTATCTAATTTATTGATAAACGCGATGAAATTCAGCGATCCGGATACCTCATTGGTCATTGGTACGGAGCGTATGGATAAGCATGTGCGGGTTTTCCTTGCGGACCAGGGGATCGGATTGAGACATGTGGATATAAACCGTCTTTTTACCTGTTTTTACCAAGGTGAACACGACCGTAAAGGGAGTGGGATCGGGTTGGCTTATGCCCGGAAACTTATAGAGTTGCATGGCGGAAGTATAGGTGCTTACAATAATGAGGATGTAGGTGCCACTTTCTATTTCGACCTTCCTTTCACGCAAGCGTTTGCTGCCGCGGAACCGGATAGCGTTATCGATTTAAGCGTGAAGGGCACTGACAAGCCGGAAACAGATGTGCGCGGGGTACAGGTAGATACGGAGCTTGCTAAATATACATTGTTGGTGGTTGAAGATGAGATAGAGCTGCGTAACTACTTACTCGGTGTCTTGCAGGCAGAGTTTAAGGAGGTTTTTGTAGCCGGAGACGGGGAAGAGGCTTGGGAAATCTTGGGTCAATGTCAGCCGGATATTGTAATCAGTGATGTCATGATGCCTCGGACTGATGGTTTTGAGCTGTGTTACCGAATCAAGAACGACGTAGCGGTTAGCCATATTCCTGTGGTTCTATTGACCGCTAGGGTGGATCAAGCAAGTTCGGTAGAGGGGTATAAATCAGGGGCGGATATCTATTTGGCGAAGCCGTTTGATATAGATTCCTTGTTGGTGATTCTGCGGAATATATTGAGACAGCGAGACCTACTTCGTGTGCGTTATCGTGAGTCCGGTTGTCTATTCTCTCCAAAAGAGGATGCGACAAGCAATGCGGACGAACAATTCATGTGTAAATTGAATACGTTGCTTCGGGAGAACTTGAGTAATCCGGATTTGAATGTGCCTTTTATCGCCTCTGCAATGGCGATGAGTAGAACGACGCTTTATAGCAAGTTCAGTCATTTGTCGGATGTCTCGGTTGGTGATTATGTGATTCGGTTTCGTATGGTCGAGGCTTCTCGGTTGCTTTCATCTCATAAGGATATGAGTATTCAGGAAGTAGCGGACCGTGTCGGTTTTTCCAGCGCTCGTTATTTTAGTACGGCTTTTAAACAAAGCTATGGGGTCACTCCAACCGAATATCGTCGAAATAATTAAGTGTTGGTTATCTTCGATTGATATATCACCTAAGTCTGTAGGGCGAATATTACGCTTTATAAACAAAAATTTCCCGGCGGGGAATTATTTTTCGCCGGGAAAGGATTAATTACTTACAAGTGCGATATTCGGTTATTTTTTAGCCGATTTCTTATCAGAAGTTGAGCACTTGGATTCTTTGACTTTGGTTTCTTTTTTTGAACCCTTCGCTTCTACTTGTTTTTTTTCATTTTTCTTGTTCATGATGCTTTAATTTTTAAGAGAGTAAATATATTGGGTAGTAGTTTCTAGCCTACTACTTTTCTTTATTTTGATAATCACACCAGCTCATGATGCTCTTAGGAACGGACGAAAGAATTTCCTCGCTACGTTCCTTGGCCAGTTTCTTATCCATTTCCTTCACCTCTTTCTCGGTGCGATGTGTACCTTTCGGCTTGCGGTCGACAAGGCCATTTGTACTTCGCACTTCTTCTAAAGGATCAGTTATATATTGCCATTCTTCCTTTAAGCGTGTACTTTTTCCTTCATTCCAAGGTCCGCGTGCGTCATCCTTTTTAGACATATTGAAATACAGGTTACTGTATTTGGGGGAGGTTTGAAACGATCCGGGAGGAAAGTTAGGCTGGATTGTCTCTAATGCCGCCTCGAATTGTTGGAAATGAGTAACCTCGCGTGTCATAAGAAAAATGAGAGTCTCCTTCACGTAAGGGTCATCCGTTAACGGAATAAGATTTTCATATCCGATTTTAGCCCGGCATTCTCCCGCCATGTTGGAACGTAGATCTACTGTGAGATCTGCGTTTGCAGACACGTATGTTGCGCACCATGGATTACCGTTACTGTCTGTTAGCGTAGGACTTCCGGGAGATGTAACCAAGAATTGTGGGTTGGTGAAGGCCTGATGGATGAAATCCTCTTTGGCTGCTTTACCGTTCATCATGGTATTGATCTCCATATTTTCCACGACATCTTTCATTTTTCCGTTCACCGGTCCGAGGAGCATTTGGATAGTGGCTCCAACAATTTCAAGATGTCCCAGTTCTTCTGTTGCGATATCCATCAACATATCATATTTGTCGGGATAAGGATTATGGCAACTAAAAGCCTGGACAAAATATTGCAAGGCTGATTTTAACTCCCCGTTAGCACCTCCGAAAGCCTCGAGGAGTACACGTGCGAAACGTGGGTCTGGAGCAGATACACGAGTATTGTACTGCAAATCTTTTACATGATAAAACATAACTCAAAAATTTAAATTATACATATAAATATTTGAAGATGCGCATCTGGTAAAAAAAACAATGATAGGTTTATTTTAGTTGGCATATTCTTTTGTATATAGGATTGTTTAACGAAATAAGTGGGGAGATATAAACGTGTATTAATGGACTTTTTTGATTAAGGTGGATTTTTTATTTTGTGATAAATAAAAAGAGGACGATAGAATATAATATCTTACGTCCTCTTTTTGTTTGGATGATTAATTGATCATTTTTTTATGTTATTTGCGTAGCTGTGTACTTTGTTTTTGATATCATCAGTCTTTTCTGCGATATTGAAAGCTTCGTCGGCAACCTTATCTGCTACTTTTGTGCCAGTATTTGCCATTTTATTTTTGGCTGAATCTATCATGTCCTCCGCTTTGTCTCCGATTTGATGAAAGACTTGATTTGTCTTTTCTTTCAATGCCTTTCCCTTAGAAGAGCGAGAGAAACGATAAGCCACCACGCCTATGATCGATCCTAATCCTAGACCTAACCAAAATTTAGAATAATTAGTTCCCATAAATTCAAGAAGTTTAGAAGATGAATAATTAATTATATTTCTGTTTTATGTGGAGTTCTAAATAAAGAAACGATCCACAATAATAGAATAGCTCCGACAACGGATGTAATTAAGCTACCTAGAATCCCTGCGGTGGCAATACCTAATAGACCGAATACCAAACCACCTAAGACTCCGCCAACAATGCCAATCAATAAATTGATAAGGATACCGCCCCCCCCTCCTTTCATGATCTTGCTAGCAATAAAACCAGCTAAGATTCCAATGATAATATACCAAATGAAATACATGTTAATAATTTTTTATGTGTTAATGTTCAAAAGTTATAATGTAAATATAAGTCTTGATATCAAAACTGAATTATATTTTAATAACAGTATTAGTATGAAAATAGTTCGTTGTATAAAAGTGAATTAACAATTGTTTTGATGTATATATGTAACTGTATTTGTTTTTGTGATATAAGAAAGTATTTTATATATTGATGGAACTATTTTCTTTTCGATATTGTTTTCTTGAAAAAATATCTTGTAAACAAATATCTTTGAGAGCTATGAAATGGGAAGAAACTTTGAGATACAAATTGGAGAATCCTGTCCAAGCAGATAATGAATGTCTTTACCAGATATGTAGGGATGCTTATGAGGAGGGATGTGTACACGAGAAATCTTTGGCAATGGAGGCATATAGGCTTAGATGTTGTCATTTGTTTGGAGATAAATGTATGATGATATCGAATACAATTCCTCGTCATATTAAAATATGTGATGGCACCTGTGGCTATATGCGTAAATATGAATTTGAGTTGTATAAACTAGAGGACTGTGTTAAGAAAATGCAGAGTTGATATGGAGGTAGTTGCGATATGGTTTATCGGGTTGGTTCTAGCTTTAAAAGCTGCTCTTAAAATTTGGAACCTTCATGCTCCAATGCGAAGAAGGCTTATAGCCGTTATTTTGATAGTCATTACTAGTTGGATAGGATTGTTCTTTTATGATTTTTATGGTAGAACCAAATTTCCGGTATGGTTAAATCAATAATAAAGGAGCTTGAATTCTTCCTAATATTATTTCAGGAGGAACAGGAATCGTCCTTATTCCTCCTGAACTTTTTAAACTATTCGTTGGAAACCAAATATGTCACTACGTTCGTCTTCTATACCTTGTAGGGTATTACGTATGATTTGTGCGCCAATCATACTGAACGTGATTCCGTTTCCTCCGTATCCCAGATCAAAAAATATGTGTTGCATCCCGGGCCATGTCCCGATGAACGGAAGTCCGTCTTTCGTAGTACTAAAAGTTCCACACCAAGCCATTTCTGTTTCGAAAGGTACTGTAGGCAATAAATTATGGATTTTCTTCTCAAGTATCTCTGTTTTTTTCCGAAGAAGTTCATCTCTAGCTTCCGGATCGCAGAATTCTTCGTCTTCTCCTCCTATGATAATACGATTATTACAGGTTCTCACATATATGTAAGGCTCTCCTGTTTCCCAAATAAGACAACGTTTTGTCCACAGATCTTTATGGTCCACAGGGTGTGAGATAAGTGCATAAGTGGAGGTCAGTTTCATTACTTTTTTAGGCAGGAACTGTCCGGCTTCAAATCCGGCGGCGATAATCACATATTTACATTGGATAACCAAGCCTTCCCTTGTTTCTAATCGGCAACCCTGGGATGTTTCTTCACAGGAGATTATCTCTGTATGGGTAAATATTCGTAAATCATCTTTTTGCAGGTGAAACCGAAAGAGCTTTGTCGCCGCTTTGTAAGCATCAATTTGTGCGGATTGATGATTAAGTAACGCTCCAGCATAGGTTTCTAGCTTGTACCGTTTATGTAGCTCTTCCTTGTTTAATAGTTCTGTGGGAAGTCCATGCCGTTTACGTATTTCATATTCATGTTCGATAAGTTTTACTCCTTTCTCATCACTCGCATAAAAGATACTAGGCATCCATTCAAAATCGGCGCCGATTCCAGTCTCTTTCAAAACATTTTCAATGTCTGAAATAGATTGCAAACAGGAGCGATAAGCGATTACTGCGTTTTGTTCGCCTATTTGTTTAGCCATTCGGCAAAGCGGAACGTCTATCTCGTATTGTAAAAGTGCCGTACTGGCAGCCGAGCTGCCCGTGGCGATACTCCGCTTATCCACCACACAGCATTTCAATCCTGTCCGGCATAATTCATGTGCTACGAGGGCGCCTGTAATGCCGGAACCAATAATTATTATATCCGTATCCAGATTCTCTTTCAAAGGATTATAATAATCGAATAGGGGATTTTTGATAATCCAGTAGGGTAATCCTGAATGTAAGTCCATTGTTATACATTTTAATTTTATATTCTTTTTACTTTATGTTTTACCTTCTCTACTTTTCTTTGACTTTCTTTTCTTGTATCGTCACAGGCATCGTGTAATTTATCAGCCTCATCCTCCACTTTTTCTATGGCGTTGTCTAAAGCTTTATTAATGTCAACCTTATCCTGTTTTTTATTGCCGCATGATAAGGAGATAAGACCTAACATACAGATTGGAATCATTAAAAATGTAAGTTTTGATTTCCCCTTTGTTTTACGTGACAAGAGATACAAAACGATTCCGACTACTGTTATCACACCTTGTAATAATTTATTATTTTCCAGTTTCATAGCTTCTAATTTTATGAATGATAAATTTTAAATTTCTCACTATACCACCTTCAAGATTATGTGGTAGCTTCTTGACTTTTTTGCTTTTTGTTTCCATACCGTTTTAATTTTAATAAGTGAATTGCCCGTAAAGGACGAATGTTTTTATATCTTAGGATTTTAACGATTAAAAAACAGAGTAAGAACCTTTTTTTGTTGCTCTCGTTAAGAAAATAGAATATTATTTTAAGGATTTATTATATCGATTTTTAAAAATGTAAAAAAAATAAAAATGAGATATCCTTTAGGGGGTATATAGTTGTTTGTTCTTTAAACGCTTATATATGGATAATAATCGGGATCATATGGAAAATCTAAAAAGACACCTGTCTGTTGACAAATTAGATGGCTCTGGAAGTAAGAAGAAACTGACCATGTCTCTGCTTTTTAAAATATTAAAGGATATGGTTCAAGGATTTATTGACGATAGTGTACCAAGACTGAGCGCATCATTAGCTTATGCCACATTATTTTCAATCATACCTCTTCTTTCTCTTTTGATTACGATTGGTGTGTTTCTGAAGATGGATATGGCTGGACAATTATATGCTCAGTTGGAACCTATATTGGGAATAAGCGTAGTGAATGCATTAAACTCTGTCATAGAGAATGCTGCAAATAGTAATTCATCCACATTTGCGACAATTGTTAGTTTGGCGGTTTCAGTTTTTGGTGCGACTGCTATTTTTGCGGAAATACAAAGCTCGCTCAATACAATATGGGGAATTAAAGCAATCCCGAAGAAAAGTTGGTTGAAATATTTAAAAAATAGATTACTTTCATTCTCTATAATTCTTGTGTTTGCTTTTATACTTTTGGTGACATTTATGATTTCCAATGTCATTGAAAATTTAAGTGTCCGGTTTATGACTAATTATCCTGATGTCGCTGAATCGCTAGTAAAAGTGACGGGAATCTTTTTGAATATAATTGTTACTACAACTATCTTTGCACTCATATTTAAAATATTGCCAGATGCAAAAATAAAAATTAAGGATATTTTCACGGGGGCTATTGTAACAACTATTTTATTACTGGTAGGGCAATGGGGAATATCTCTTTACATTAATATAGCGAATGTCGGAACCGTTTATGGAACGGCGGCATTTCTTGCGGTATTAATTACTTGGATTTATTATTCAGCCATTATCATTTACACGGGGGCTGAATTTACCAAGGCATGGGCTAATGATATGGGAGGCAAAATCTTTCCGGATGAATATGCTGTGGCTACTAAGATTGTGGAAATACACAAGGATGGGCCGATAAATGAGTGACATTATCTTTTATTTATTAATTGGTCAAATGTTTTTTCTCCTTTTAGGTAAAACGCTAGGATAAGGCTTCCCCGCAAAAGTTCTGGGATGGAGGGAAGAACGGTTTTCTCCAAGTTTATTTTACGCTTAGACGCATATTCCGGTTTGAGTTGGTGATAGGCTTTCCTTGCCTCATAAACGGCTTTGGCGTTTGCGAAATGTCCTTCCATCAGGAACTTTGCGGCGGCGATATAGTCCAGCCAAAAGCGGACACACATCACATGCTTTAGATCTTCTTCCCGGGAATTCTTGTAAAGCATCAATAAGCTGTTTCGGAAATTCAAGAAAGTCTTGCGGGGACTTTCCGCGTTCAAGGTGGCTCCACCAACGTGGTAAACGATGGATTGCGGGACGCATACCAACCGATATCCCCGGGAACGTAAACGCCAACACATATCGACCTCTTCTTGATGTGCGAAGAATCCGGCATCCAATCCCCCGACTTCCTTATACGTAGCCGTACGAACGAATAAGCAGGCTCCTGTCGCCCATAAGATATCGGCGGGAGTGTCGTATTGCCCCTCGTCCTTTTCCACGATATGCAAGATTCTCCCCCGACAAAATGGATAGCCGTATTTATCAATGTATCCTCCGGCCGCACCCGCATACTCGAAGTATTCTTTATTTCGTTGAGCCCGTATTTTGGGTTGGACACAAGCGATTGACGGATCAGAGTCGAGAGTGGCAATCGGGGCATCTAACCAATTGGGAGTAACTTCTACGTCGCTGTTTAATAAAACGCAATATTCATGGTCGAGCCTTTTGAGCGCTTGATTATATCCTTCGGCAAATCCGTAGTTCCGGTCGAGGCAGATAATGCTGACCGTGGGGAATTTTGCTTTCAACATCTCGATCGAGTCATCGGTAGAACCGTTATCTGCTACGATAACCTCCGCCCATTCCGGAGAGTTGGATACGACGGAAGGAAGGAATTCCTCCATTAGCTTTCTTCCGTTCCAGTTTAAGATGACAATCGCTACTTTTTTCATCCTTGTTGCTCATGTTTATGTTTCCAACGTTTATGGGTCCATAGCCAGTAGGCCGGATCACGCAAGATCATTTTCTCTAAAAGTCGTGCGTATCGCTCGGTGATGTAATTCTCCGGAGTCTCTTTTGGATTCTCCGTAATCAGCTTCATGTCTACGGTGTAATATCCTCTTTTTACCTTTTGGGTATCGAGGAAGATTACAGGCAGGTTCAGTTTGCGTGCGATACGCTCCGGACCAGTTAATATGGCCGTATCTTGATGAAGGAACTCGGTCCAATAATGCAGGTTCGCCTTGCTGGGTGTCTGGTCTGCCAAGAAGATGACGACAGAGCGGGTCTTGTCTTGTTTTAACTTGATGATATCCCGTATCGTATCGTTTTTCTTGATGCCGAAAGAACCGAATTGCGTCCTGAGGTTGGCGAATAGCTTATCAAAAGCCTTGTTGTTTAACGGGCGGTATATCTGATAGATACGTGAGTCCTCGAAACGGGTGGTCGAGCCGGAGAACCATTCCCAATTGCCATAATGCCCCATCGTGAGGATGAAGCAAGTATGGCCTTTCGCCATAAGTTGGTCAACCAATTCCGGGTTCCTCAGATAGGCTCGCTGTTGTATCTCATCCAGAGAGATATGGGCTAGTTTAATCGTTTCTACGATATAATCGGCGAAATGATGATAGAACCGACGTTCTAATTGGCGTAATTCTGCCTTGGATTTATCCGGGAAAGAGGCGGTTATATTACGGCGCACTACTTTTACCCGGTATCCGGCTATCTTATAGATAAGGACATATAGGATGTCTGATAACACGTATAAAGCTCGCATGGGAAGTAAGGCGTGTACTTTTACCCAGCTATAAAGAAAGGCATATTGTATTTTATCCCACATCTTAGTTGACGGTTGATGATTGATTGTTGACTATTAATGCGGTGCGATCCTCATTCCAGCCGCCTAGTACGACTTTGCGGGTCTCATTGACCAAAGCGGCATCATAAGGGATTTCTACCTTTATATAGTTCTCGGTGAAACCGTGCATCTTGCCGTCTTTCTTGGTGTGTTCGAATAAGACATTCGCTTCTTGTCCGATATGGGCCTCATAAAAGGCATGAAGTTTCTGGTCTGAGATATCCAAGAGTTGTTGACTGCGTGCGTGTTTGGTCTTTGGGTCTACTACATAATCGATCTTCAGCGCTTGGGTACCCGGGCGTTCCGAATAACTGAACACGTGCAGTTGGCTTATATCCAAGCTATCGATGAATTGGCGGGCCTCCTCGAAGTACTCGTCTGTCTCGCCACGGGTTCCAACGATTACGTCTACGCCAATGAAAGCATGCGGCATTACTTCCTTGATCTTTTCGATCTTATGACGGAAAAGAGCGGTGTCGTAACGGCGGCGCATTAATTGCAAGACAGCATCGCTACCGCTTTGCAAAGGAATATGGAAATGAGGAGCGAAACGTTTGCTATGGGCCACGAAGTCTATGGCCTCGTCGGTAATCAGATTCGGCTCGATGGAAGAGATACGATAGCGTACGATTCCATCTACCTCATCCAAAGCCCGGATTAAGTCGATAAAGGTCTCGTCGGTACTTTTGCCGAAGTCCCCGATATTTACGCCTGTCAATACGATCTCCTTACCTCCTTTACGAGCGACTTCCTGCGCCTGTTCCACCATGCTGGCGATCGTCCCGTTCCGGCTTCTTCCACGGGCGAAAGGAATGGTACAATAGGAGCAATAATAATCGCATCCATCTTGTACTTTCAAGAAATGACGTGTACGGTCATCGGCCGAGCAAGAAGGGGAGAAGGAGCGTATGTCTTTGCTCTGTGAGGCGATAACCGCTCCTCCGTTTTCTTTCTTCTCCAGATTCTCCAGATATTGAAGGATCTCTAATTTCTGTTCGGCGCCAAGAACCAAGTCCACGCCTTCTATATGGGAGACTTCCTCCGGCTTCAACTGTGCGTAGCAACCGGTCACCACGATAAAAGCGCCGGGGTGTTGCTTGCTGATCCGACGGATCGCTTGCCGGCACTTCTTATCGGCCAGTTCCGTTACGGAGCAAGTATTCACCACGCATATATCCGCTTTTTCCCCGGGACGCACCTTGCGTACCCCTTGTTCGGCTAATAGCTTTCCAATGGTAGAGGTCTCCGCGAAATTTAGTTTGCAACCCAGCGTATAATAAGCGGCCTTTTTATTGTTAAATACGGTCTGATCTATCATTTTCGATTTAGTTAGACTGCAAAGGTACTAATTAAGCCCGGATTAGTAAAGAGTTCGGATTGAGATGGACTTAAAAACTCTTTACTATTGCATAAATAGTTTTCCGGGAGCCTATCTATTCTTCTTTGCTATTGGATATATTCTACAAACCACGTCGTGGTCTGTGCGATTCACGTCGTGGTCTGTATAAACCATGACGTGGTCTGTAAAAACCATGCCGTGGACTAAGGAATAGATACAGTCAAGCAACATTATTTATGAAGACTTGTTATCGAATAGTCCTTGCTGCGGCCTTGTTTTGTTTATTGTGCCGATAGAGGAAATACGGCAACTAGGGCTCCACTAAGATTAATACCGGATTGTTATCATTCTCGGGTTGCTCCCAGTCGATTAAATAGCTATTATCATCTGCGAGAAACCTTGGAACAAAACGAGCGTTTTCGGACAGGGAATAATAGCCTTTAGGATAAGTGATCTCCAGAGCCTGGGATACACCGGTCTTCTTGTCAAAACAGAAAAAAAGGTTTACTATATAGTTGCTATATAGGTAGATTCGTTCTTCGCATTCTCCAAGGGCGATCATGGGCTTTTTACCTTCCATCGGATTTTTTCGAATATCACCGGGTGCTACACCATATCGTTCTGTTTCCGTGGGCTGTAGCTTTCCGATCTGTACGGCGGCGTAAGGCTTGATTTCTCTCTTCGGAGTGATCCTGTAGATCGTGTCGTTGTACAATTCCATAAAGCCATTCAGCCTGTTTCCTTGTGTTGGGAAAAACTCATGCCAAAACATCATTTGAAAGACCGCCTTAGGATATAAGCGCAGGTTCGGGATGCTGTCTGTCACCGTCTCTCCTTGGATGTGATAGAATCGTGAGGGAGTGTTACCAAACAGGTTGGGGATGAAGGCGAATATCTCGTCTTTATCGGGAAGAGGATATATACCTCGTATATTTTCGGGATATCGTAGATTTCGCATGAACTTACCTTCCCTGTCATATACTTTGATACGGTTCGGGGTTTCTTGCACATAGATATCGTTACCATGCAGGCAGAGGTCGAAAAGGTCGGCATATTCCTCCGGCCCGTTTCCCTTCTTTCCGATGTCGTGCAAATATCGTCCTTGGATATCGAATACGGAAATCCTGCCCGAGTGTACGATTAAGAATTTATTGTCATGTAGATAGACCTTCTGGATATATTTAATGAAGACGGAATCTGTGGTCTCTAAAGGGACATAGCGCACCTTTTTGCTCCATTTGTCTATGTTTATCGGCTCAACGGTCGATTCCACAAGATCCGTTAGGTCAATATTAAAAATCGCCCTCTCATTTTCTTGAGATCTATCGCAAGCCGTTAGTAGGATCGCTAAAAGTATAAAATATTTAACCATTGTCGAAGTATTTTGCTAGGGGTACAAAGATGATTCGAATTTATGCTTTATTATTTCCAATCCACTAAGGATGATTTAAAATAGTTCCAATCGGCCTTTTCCCATAAGGGGGCTTGCGCGCCAAGTCTTACTCTATATTCGTCCCAATGTGTGTTCTCTACTTTGGACCAACCTTTTTCGGCGACACCAGCCAAACGGGGCATTAACAGGAATTGCAGATCTCTGAAATTGGTGATCGTCTCGCACCAGATGGCGGCTTCTATACCCGCTACATCTTTTTGAGGATTCTCTACAGTTGGGTTGAAGGTCATCGGGTCCCAGTCGTACATTTCTTGGATCGTTTGTTTCTCATAGGCGGCCATGCCCAGACGTTCTTGCTCCGCATTTTGGGTGGAGTCCGCACTTGGTTCCAGATATTTATGGTCCAGATAAACGTAACCGCTCGGCGAGAGAATCACTTTCGCTTTTTTGGATATACCAAGTCCCGGATCTTTTGGTGCCTCTTTCATGAATTCGGCGAATAAGGCCATGATCTCTTTATATTCGGCAGGTATATTATCTTTTTTCTTAGAAGAGTCCTCGCTTTTTTGCTTCAGATAAATCCAGTGCTGGATGACATCGCCTTCCGAGATATCCGCACGGGCGGTTTCTTGCCAGCCGACCATTTTCTTTCCATTCTTCAGTACGATTTCCCGTGTCTTATTTATAAAACGGACGAACTTATCATGGGGTAAGCCGATCGCCTCGTCGCCTCCGATATGAATGTAGTTTCCGGGTGCTAAAGCGGCTAGCTCTGCGATAACATCCTCCGTAAATTGCATCGCTTTCGGATCGTCTACGTCGAGGGCATTGAAGGCCTGCCCCGGGATGTTAACCTTGGTCTTGAATTTAACCGCGTTCTTGAAATCCGGATAGGCGGCGAATACGGCAGCTGTATGCCCCGGGATATCCACTTCCGGGATGATCGTGATGAAGCGTTCGTTTGCGTAATTCACGAGATCCTTGAATTCCTCTTGTGTATAATAGCCACCTTTTCTGCCGTTGTTGGGAAGTTGACCTCCTATTTCCGCTAGCTCGGGATATTTCTTGATCTCGATACGCCAGCCTTGGTTATCGGAAAGATGCATATGCAGTACGTTCATCTTATATAAGGCGACCATATCGATCACTTGTTTCACTTCCTCGGGATCGAAGAAGCAACGAGATACATCGAAAGAGAGTCCGCGCCAAGCGAAACGAGGTGCGTCCTTCACTTCCAGTAGCGGTAGATAAATCTTCTCGCCTCCGGGTTGTAGGTTACTACCCACGATTTGTTTCAAGGTAGTGATACCTCGATAGATACCTTCTAGGGTAGTGGCCTTGATGTAGATGTTTCTCTTTTGGATGGAGAGGGAGTAAGACTCATCTACGGGGACACTATCTTTCGGACTCAATCCATAAGCTTTTGGCAGGTCGGCGAACTCTTTCGGATCTGTCAACTCGAGGAAGATGATGCAATTCGATTCTTTGTCTGAGGCAGAAGCCAGCTTGATGCCGGACAACTTTTCTATCTCGTTGGATAGCAACTCGCCCATACCCTTTAAGGATTCGTCCGCATAACCGATCTCGATGCCGGGATGGATCGTGAATGTACCTTCGCCTACTGTCATTTGGGCCGGAGCGGGGATAATGCTTACGCTTCTTTCTCCAACATCTGGGGATGAACAGGCGATAAATGTAATAAAACTACAGAGGGTCAATGCCCATGCGAGAGTGATTCTTTTCATTCTTATTTTAAATTTATAGGTTATATCATGGCAAAAGTAAGGATTTGTTTTTACTTTTACGCGAATTTCACAAAAGTGTGCTATGATCAAAGAGAATTTCATTAAGATTTACGAGGAGAGTTTCAAGGAAAACTGGGCCTTGCCGGCATTAACGGATTACGGGAAAAGTAAAACCTTTACTTTCGGTGATGTAGCAACGGAGATCGCACGTATTCATCTTTTATTCCATGAGTGCCAAGTCCGTCGTGGAGACAAGATCGCGTTGATCGGTAAAGACAGCTCCCGTTGGTGCATCGCTTATATGGCGGTTGTTACTTATGGGGCGATTATCGTGCCTATTCTTCAGGACTTTAATCCGAATGATGTACATCATATTATTAACCACTCGGAATCTGTCTTTTTGTTTGTTAGCGACCGGATTTGGGATTCTTTGGAGGAAGATAAGATCGAAGAGGTTCGCGGTGTATTCTCTCTTTCTGATTATCGTTGCTTGCATCAACGGGATGGGGAGAATATCCAGAAGTTGATGAAATCGCTGGATGAGAAGATGACCGAGAAATATCCGGATGGCTTCACCCAAGAGGATATCAAATACGCTGAGCTGGATAATGACAAGGTGGTAGAGATCAACTATACATCGGGTACGACCGGATTTAGCAAAGGGGTTATGTTGACGGGGAATAATTTAGCCGGAAACGTGACGTATGCCCGGACACTGGATCTATTGTTCCGGGGTGAACGTGAGTTATGTTTCCTGCCTCTGGCCCATGCCTATAGTTGCGCTTTCAATTTATTGGTACCCATGGCATTCGGTGTGCATGTCTATTTATTAGGTAAGGTGCCGTCTCCTAAGATCTTATTAAAGGCATTCGAAGAGGTGAAGCCGAACTTGATCTTGATGGTTCCCCTGATCTTGGAGAAGATCTATAAGAAGATGATCCTTCCTCAGTTGAATAAGCGAACCTTGAAGTTGGCTTTGAATATCCCACTGTTGGATTCACGTATCTATGCCCAGATCCGCAAACATTTGGTGGATGCCTTGGGAGGACGTTTCCGTGAAGTGATCGTGGGGGGCGCCGCCATGAATCAAGAAGTAACGGATTTCTTGTATAAGATCAAATTCCCGTTCACGATCGGTTATGGTATGACGGAATGTGGCCCGTTGATCAGTTATGACCATAATAATGAGTATGTGCCCGGTTCTTGCGGACAGATCTTGAAAGGGATCATGAAAGTCCGTATCGATTCGGAAGACCCTTATAATAAGGTAGGCGAGATTCAAGTATCGGGCGAGAACGTAATGAAAGGCTATTATAAGAATGATGAGGCAACCCAAAATGTCTTCACGGAAGATGGCTGGCTAAGGACGGGTGATTTGGGTACGATCGATCATGACAACCGTATTTTTATACGTGGACGTAGCAAGACGATGATCTTGGGTCCCAGCGGACAAAATATTTATCCGGAAGAGATTGAATCCAAATTGAACAATTTGCCATTCGTGATGGAGAGTTTGGTCGTGGAGAAAAACGGGAAATTGATCGGGATGGTGTATCCGGATTACGATACGGTGGATAGTACGGGTATCTCGCATACGGATCTTCCAGTTATCATGGAACAAAATAGGATAGAGTTGAACAAGCTCCTGGCTCCTTACGAAACGATCTCGGAGATACAATTGTATCCGACAGAATTCGAGAAAACACCGAAGAAAAGCATTAAGCGTTACCTGTACAGTAATTATTGATAAATAAATAGAAAGCAAACGCAGCTAATATTCAGCATATTGTAAAAGCGGTAGAAAATAATTCAAAAAAAAACGTCTTATGTTGTACAACATATATGATTAATACATACATTTGCATCGTTTTACAACAACAAGATATTATAGACCGTTTAAATTAAGAACAAAATGAAAAAGTTAGTTGCATTTGCTGCTGTTATCGCAGCTGTATCATTCGCATCTTGTGGCAACAAATCTGCTGAATCTACCGAATCTGTTGCTGAAACAGAAGAGGCTACTGTAGTTGAGGAAGCTCCTGTAGTAGAAGAGGATGCTGCTGCTACTGATTCTGTAGCTGTCGAGGTTACTGACTCTGTTGCCGTAGAAGCTGCTCCTGCTGAATAATAATCAGTAAACGAGTTTTGAGGACAGTCTGTATGCGTTGAACATACAGACTTTTTTTGTTTATAAACCATAGATAATGATATGAGACAAATTTTACTTCTTCCATTGGCCGCTCTATTGGCTATGCCGGTATTCTCGCAGACTCCTGCCGATACGACGCTTACGATCCGGAATATAGAGATTCAGGGTACCCGTTTCGCCGGGTTGAGCGAGAGGGGCGGGATGAAAATCTTGCGGGTAGATAATAACTTGAGTAGCGTTACCAATACGGCGGCAGATGCTTTTCGCCAATTGCCTTCTGTCATAACCGATATGGAAGGAGCCGTTACATACAGGGGCTCCGGTAATGTCGGGATGCTTGTCGATGGAGTTCCTTACGGTTTGCTGGAAGAATATAGCGGTGACGTGCTGATCCAACTTCCCGCCCTGTTCTTTAACCAGATCTCATTAGGTGCGTTTCCTCCGATTAATGCGGTGCCGGATGGTGACGCGGGCATACTCAATCTGGTGCCTCGTATGTATGGAACGGGAGATTCCCCTCTATATGTTACGCTTGGGGCGGGATGGAATGAGCGATATAACGCGGGAGCGGTATTGAATTTGCATCCCGGAAAATTCCATATCAACGCGAAATACAATTATAGGAGGGAATACCGGGAACGATCTTTCAGCAAATCGACTGCGACCGCTAAAAACCGGACGGAGATGAATAATAATGCCACGGCTCGTCCGGACGTACATGTGGCGGATATGAAAGTAGACTATGATCTTTCCGCGAAAGACCGGATCACCGTGCATGGCCTGTATCATTTGATGGATTATAGCCGGTATGGACGCATTAACAACCGGGTATTCAACCCGAAAGGGGAGCAAATGAAGTACGTGATCCGTAACCGGTATAACGACCAGCGCCAGGAAGCTTATGCCGCCGAAGCGTATTGGAACCATGAGATTTCGGAGAATCAAGGTTTTTATACCGTATTCAACTATAATAATTTCTCGTATGATGAGGATAATGATTTCAAGAATGAGAATCCTCAAAACGGGAATATCGTCTCGGAGGATAACCAATTTATCGACCATACGAAACATAATTATTTCTGGGGATTTGGATATGGGCAGGAGATCGATGGTTGGGATTTCAAGCTTGGTTATATAGGTCGTGCGCGAAACGAGGATTATCTGACGGCTGCTTTTGATAAGGTGGACGGTAGTTTTGAGTTAAGTCCGGCGAAATCGTATAATTACGATTTCAACCGTTATCTGAATTTGATCTATGCGGACGTGGTTAAGAATTGGGGCGCTTTTAACGCGGAGATAGGGATACAGGCGGAATTTAGTCATTTTAAGATGGATGAGTTTAGCCCTTCTTGGATCAACGACCCTTATTGGCAGGGGATAAAAGGCAAAGAGAACAAGAGTTCTCGTTTTCATTTGTATCCTCGTGCCCGTTTTACTTATGAGGTGAATAAGAGCAATCGTTTAAGCTTGAGTTATCAGCAACGGGCGATTCGTCCGAATGGCAGCTATTTGTGCTCTTTCTTGAATAACAGTGATCCTACCCATATCATACAGGGGAATCCGGACTTGAAGGATGAGTTTATACATAACGTAGAGCTAGGATATCAGTTTTCGGCTCCCCGTTTTCGTTTGACTCCGGCTATTTATTATCGGAATCGTACGAATCGTATCATGGAGATCGCTGGCCAAGTAAATGATGAGACGGTTTGGAAGAAAGAGAATATCGGACATAGCCAAGCAGTCGGAGCCGACTTGTCCGGTAGCTGGAATCCGGTACGTATCTTGACGGTCGGTTTCTCCGGGGATATCTATCGGGACGAGATCGATGGGCGTACGGTAGGCTATGGCGAGAAGAAATCCTTGGTTTGCTGGGATGTGAAGGGGAATGTGAACGTAAGTATTACGCCGACTACGGATTTTCAGGTAGACGGCTTCTACGTTTCCGACCAGCTTACGCCTCAAGGTAAGATCAAAGGCCGTTATAGCGTAAATGCCGGTCTCTCTCAATATTTCCTCAATCGTAAATTATGCGCGAACTTAAGTATCAACAATATATTCGATAGTTTAGAAGAAACAACGATTATTGATGCCCCGAACTTAGAAATGACGCAAAAGCGCAATCGTGATGCCTGGGTAGCTTGGCTTACGTTGACTTATCGTTTATAAAGTAGGTTCCGTGCCCTGTGTTCCATCTTGTTTGTGCTTTTGGATGAACAAGATGAAACGCATGGAACGGTCGTACGTGAAATAATTCCAGATCCAGTCGATCAGTACAATTAGCTTATTCTTGATTCCTAAGATGGAACGTAAATGTACGAGCATCCAAACCAACCATGCCGTAAATCCATGTAATTTCACCTTATTTAAATCGGCAACCGCTTTATTCCTGCCGACAGTAGCTAAAGTTCCCAAATTCTTATAATGGAAAGGTCTCGGTTTTTTTAGAGCCTCGATCCGTTGTAGATTTTCGGCTAATAACTCACCTTGCTGAATCGCTACCTGAGCGACTTGCGGATGTCCGTTCGGGTAATCCGGTTCTGCCATCCAGCAGACATCTCCTATGGCGAATATATTGGATAAGCCTTTTACTTGGTTACATTCATTGACGATAATCCGTTCCCCCCGGGTCAAGAGTTCTCCTTCGATATGATCGAAATGCACCGCTTTCACACCACTTACCCAAAGTAAGGTTCTAGTGGGTATGGTTTGTCCGTCATCTAAGAAAACGTTCCCATCCTTATAGTCCACGACACGCTTCTGAAGAATGATGTTAACGCCCATATCCTCAAGGAAGCGTTTAGCGTTGGAGGAGGCTTCCGGAGACATGGCCCCTAGTAATTTAGGGGACCCTTCTATCAGATAGATATTCATATGAAAGTTTCCTAGATCCGGATAGTCTTTCGGCAAAACAAACCGTTTCATCTCGGATAAAGCGCCGGATACTTCTACACCTGTAGCCCCTCCACCTACAACAACTATATTTAGCAAAGCTTGCTTCTCGTCCGGGTCCGTACAAGTAGTCGCTTTCTCTAAATTAATTAATAAGGTGTCTCGTAAAGCTAACGCCTCTTCTACCGTTTTCATGGGTAGAGACTGTTCCTCGATCGTTTTGTTTCCAAAGAAGTTGGTGATAGTTCCAGCGGCGATTACAAGATAATCATATTCCAATTCGCCGATGGAGGTTTGAATGGTATGCCCTTTCGGATTGACGCCATATACCTCTGCCAACCGGAAGTAAAAGTTCTTTCTCTTCTGGAATATCTTTCGATATGGAAAGGATATTTCATTATATTCTAAGCCGGAGGACGCTACTTGATAAAGCAGGGGAGGAAACTGGTGATAGTTGTTCTTGTCGATTAAGACTACTTGAAACTTGCTCTTTTTCAATTTCTCAGCTAGTTTTAACCCTCCAAATCCGCCCCCGATAATTACGACCCGCTTTTTGTCTGTGTAAGGAATGTTGAAGCCCATGATCTAAACGCTTTTCCTATATAAACATAGAAAGAAGCGAATTGGTTCTTCCTTTAATTATTAATGTATGTAAGCGGGTTGAGGCTTTATTTACAGGAAGGTTTATCGTGTTTCGGGGAAATACGTTTCTTTACCTTCCGCTTCAATCGCAAAAACTGCAATATGGAAAGTATACGCATCAAGATTATGAATAAGATAACCCCTAGCAAAATATAGCAAATTATCGGCGATGTCATTTTACCCTCTTCTTTACAAATTTTATCCCAGTCTTTAATTTGGAATAGTAAAACATAAAAAAATATGGTGGTCATTATACACTATCTTTTATTAGATCATCCATACGGATAGGTGTCTAAAATCAATGAGGCAAAGATAAATGAGCATAACTTATTAGGAGTTATACAACTTGACAATTTAAATGTATATTCTGATAGGGGGTGTTTTCTACAACGATTTAAGTTTTTTCCTTAGCTCCGTGGGACTATATCCAAAGCGTGCCTTGCAAAATTTGTAGAAATGCGAATGCGAGGAGAAATCGAATTCATCTATTATGTTCTTAAAATCATCCTCGCTGTTAGCTATGGCGACCAATAGTCGTTTGGATTTCTCTTGCATCAGCCATTCGTAGGCTGGAATACCGAAAGCTTTTTTAAACTTCATTCGAAAGGAATTTACTCCGTAACCTATCATTTGAGCTAGATCTGTTACTGTTTTAGCTTTTATATAATTCTCGGCGATGAGTCTCTCAAACTCTGCTGAATGCGTACTTGATAAATAGAAAAAGTAGTCTAATTCCTCTTTTCTATAAAGCTTTTTCAATAAGTAGAATAATTCCGTTCTCTTTAATTCATACAAAGGGTAGTTCAGGAAATTATTTTCAAGATATTGTCCGACAAGTTCTAGAAAACCGTATAAAGGTTCCACTATTTTCAGCTCTATCCACTTAGAGATAGGTTGAGGTAATATTCCGTACGGATGTTGGTAATACGGTAACTTATTCATCGTTAAACTGTCAAAAAAGAAAATGATGATTTTTGAACCTAGGGTGATATCATATGTATAATTTTCAAATGATCTTAGAAAGATCATATACTGTTCACCGATTGTTTTCTTTTCTTCTTTAGTGGAATATATAGTTATGGATCCGCTTAAGATAAAAATAATCATATCGCTGGATAAACCAGATAAGGTTTGTGTTATTTCCTCTGACATCAATATGATACTAAAGCCAGCGTGTAAGATTCGGTTTTCAGATGTTTCCGGAGAAATTCTGTTAATAAGCTTGTTCATGAAATTATTGTTATTTAGTTTGTTATACAAATATTTCCCCCTTCAGTAAATCTAGATGCAAAAAAAGCGCAATGTATTAGTATGGTCTGTATACAAACTATCATTTTTTGTATACATTATGATATGAATGAAAAATAAATAGGAATCAGAGGAGGTCTCTGATTCCTTGTAAAATAAGATCTCCCATTTTTTTATGAGAAGAATTAAGTTTACTAATACTTTAGGAGGGTAATTTCTATTATCACAATAGAATGAAATAAAAACTAAATACGTCTTACAAATGAAAATAAGACATTACGTATGAACAAGCTTGAATATTATAACGTATTGTGTTTTATTTTCTAAGTCGTTTTATTTATCCGTGCGGAATGGAAGCACCGGTAATCCTTGTACGTTTTGCAAGTTGCCAATTTGGAAATTCCGGAAACCATAACGAGCGGCTATTGGGGCTTTTACGCCCGGAGCTGAGATAATAACGGTTTTCTTGTTAGCGTCTATAGTTGCGTTTGCCTTGTGGAAACGCATGTCTTTTCCGGCTATCTCGAAGCCTATGATCCCGTTATCTCGATTGAAGCCATCTTCCGCATTCTTGAAAAAAAGAATGATTTTATCTTTATCTATTTCCATATGATCGTATTGGGGGCCCTCACAAGCGATGGTTGTATAACCATAGGTTTTGTTTAGAGCCATATAACAAAGACGCTCACCGATCTTTTGTTTCTCTTTGGGGTGTATTTGCCGTTTCTCGTAATCCTGTACCAGATCGTTTGTGGAAACAATACCGCTATTGGGGATCAACCGGGTGGCTTTGTATTGCTCTTCACGAAGGTATGCGGCTTGGTCTCCTTCTCCATATTCGTAAGGGGCGATTTCTACCAGATAGAAAGGTAATTCTCCTTGTCCCCATAATCCTCTCCAATGTTCTACCATTGTCGCTAGGCGTTTAGCGTAGTCCGGGTGTCCGACATTTGACTCTCCTTGATACCATAGGAAACCTCTGACCGTATATTTGCTGGCTGGTTTCAGCATTCCGTTATACATGATCATGGGTTGTAGCATCGGATGGATTTTCTCATCGTTACCCGCTAAGGATAGATCGATATCGCTATAATTTAGCAGGATGTCTTTGGGCAACCAACCTTCCACTGTGGAGCCGCCCCAGCTACAATTGATGATACCTACCGGCACGTTCAACACCTCGGTCAACAGGGTCGCGAAGAAATAGGCGGTAGCTCCGAACTCCGGGGCGTTTCGCGGATCACATACTTTCCATTCGCCACCTACCGGATAATCTTTCGGTTCCAAGGCTCCGACCCGTTGGATCGTAGCGTAACGGATCGAGTTCTTATATTTCCCGGATGTAGCGATAGCGTGGTTACCTCCCTCGATAGGGCAGTGCCAGAAACCTCTTAATGGCATTTCCATATTGGATTGGCCGGAACCGAACCATACCTCGCCGATCAGAAGATCATGCAAGACAATCTTGTCTTGTCCATTCTCTAATGTTAACTGTTGCTTTTCGAAACTGGCCGAGGGCGTCTGAACCCAGATTTCCCATCTGCCTTGATCGTTTACTTGGGCCGTGTATTCCGTATTGTCCCAAGAACTACGGACTTTCAGGCTTGAATTTGGGGTTGCATTTCCCCAGAGCCGTACTTTAGTGGCTTGTTGGAGTACCATGTTGTCGCCTACCAAAGCTGGCAGCTTGATCTCGGCCCGGAGGTTCACCAAACCGAGAAGGAGGCCGATCGCCATCCAATAGAATTTGTTCATATCGCTTGTTTTTTTGATGTCGGAAACTTCCGACGGTTGTTAATCTGATAAAAAAGAGCCGGCAGGCGGTCTTTCGGACGGCTATTCGCCGGCAAGTCGTTCGATAATCTCCATACACATCCGTCCGTTGTGATAGGGACATTTCCAGAAACCGGCCTTGTCATCCTCGCGATTGATCTCGTGATCGAGCGATACGCTCCAATGCCATTCCCCTTGTTCCTTGTCGATCAAATAACGCTGAATGAATTTCCAGCATGTATAGGCTGTGCCTAAGGCAGGCTCATCTCCGAAATGTTGATACAAGTTGAAATGACCCACTACATTCTCGGCTTGCACCCACCAATGCAGGTCCGTGTCGGCTTTCTTCTCATCCGGGTGATACTCGTAAATGAGGCTACCGTTCGCTAATAACCCGTCTTCGGCCGCTATCGCTATCTTTTGAACCAAAGGCTCTACTTTCTGAAGGATCTCGTTGTTTCCCAATTCGATAGCGGCCTCATGCAGTAACCAAGATGCCTCTATATCATGACCGTAGGAGATGATACGGTATTTGCTTTCCCAATCCTCGTTGAAAAAGAGGTTTAAATGATAGGTACGGTGATCCAAAATCTTGTCGGTGAAAATCAGGATCAAATTTCGGAGTTGTTTTTTGAGGTGCTCGTCTTTCCATACCCGGTACAAGTTGGTATAAGGTTCGAGGATATGCAGGTGGGTATTCATTGTTTTTTTCTCATTCTCATCCTTGTCGCTGAGTCGCATATCCTCTATCAGTTTCCAGTCTTTCGTAAAGGCTTCCATATAACCGTTCTTTTCCGGGTCGAAACTATATTGTTCGATCGCCTTGAAGAGACGGATCGCATAATCCAACGCTTCTTTATCTCCGGTAGCCCGGTTGTACTCGCTTAATCCGTAGATAGCGAATCCTAAGGCGTAGATTTGCTTTTTGGTTTGCACCGGTTGACCGGTATAGTCTAATTCCCAGTAAATACCCTCGAATTCTTGGTCGTAGAATTTATCGATAAAGTAGCGTTTTGCACGGGTCGCCGTTTCCAGATATTCCGGCTTTCGTAATAAACGGTATGCGGCGGAGAATGTCCATAGGATACGGGCGTTCAAGATGGCGCCTTTAGGGGCATGTACGACTCGTTGGCCGTTTCCCGTGATTTGCCCATGGAAACCACCATACTCATTATCAATCATTCGGTTCATCCAAAAAGGGAGGATATTGTTCTCTAGCTCCCATTGAACCTCGTTTTGTAAATCTTCGGTGATTTTATTCATTTGTTTCTTTTCTTTTGGTTTCTAATGTTGCGGTGATTTCCTTCATCTTTGTCTCGCTAAGCGGATAGAAAGCGATAAATACAACGGACAGGATCGTACCTACGGCCGGTAAGAAACTGAGGAACATCTTGATTCCGCTAATCGTTTCCTCGCTTTGTACGGTATTGGCCTGAAATCCGAAGAAAGCGAGCAGCCAGCCTGTGATAGCCGTGCCGATCGCCCATCCGAATTTCTGGCTCATGGACGAAGAACTGAAGATCAATCCTGTGGCACGGTTCCCGGTTTTTAGTTCCGAGTAATCCGTGCAATCAGCGTACATGGACCAAAGTAAGGGGAAAATACTACCGGCGCAAATACTGATGAACACTTGGAACGTGAATATCAGGGCTATATCCGTCTTGTCGAGCCAGAAAAAGAGGATGCTTAAGACCGAGGCGATCAGCATGGAGCCCATATAGGTTCTTTTCTTTCCGATCCGGTTGCTTAATGGGGCGGCCAAGATTACTCCGATAATGTTTGCCGCCTGTCCTACCGCCAGATATAATCCGCTTAAGACGAAGGAGACTCCGAAAAGAGATACATTGGCATAGGCTTCCTCAATGATAAAGTATTTGAAATAATATACGGTAGCCACGTCGCGGATGGAATTGAAAACCAGAGCGGAGACACCTGCTCCCAATAGTATCCACCAAGGCTTGTTGCGCAATAGGTCTCTCAAGTCATCTTTTAACGAGCCTTGTTGCTCTTTAATCGGTTTTACCCGTTCTTTTGTCCATGCGAAACATCCATAAAAGAGAATGGCGCACAGGATAGCGATAACTACGACCGCTAGGGTCCATCCATGTTGTTGATCCGCCAATTCATCGCTATTTCCACTAAAGAAACGCACCATCGGCATGAATAGCAACAGAGCTATAAAGCTACCGATATAAGCGAATACCATGCGATACGTAGAAAGGGTATTGCGGTCTTGTGGCAATGGGCTCATTACTCCAAGCAAGGATGCGTAAGGCACGTTTATAGCGGAGTACACCATCATCATCAAGGAATAGGTGATATAGGCATAGATCAAATTACCTGTTTGTCCAAAAGAAGGAGTCGTGAAAGTGAACACTCCGATAACGGCGAATGGGATCGCCAGCCAAAGTAAATAAGGGCGAAACTTTCCCCAGCGTGTTTGCGTACGATCCGCCACGACACCGACAATCGGGTCAAAGACCGAGTCCCATATACGAGTTATCAAGAACATCGTACCTACGGCTGCTGCCGGTAATCCGAATACGTCCGTATAGAAAATCATCAAGTAAGCGCCAAACAGTTTCCAGAACATGGACGATGCCATGTCCCCGAAACCGTAGCCTATCTTCTCTGTTAGTTTAATCATATGAGTGGTTTTTGTAGGTTATTTCAGGAGTGGAAGATTTCGATCGATCAGCTTTTTCAGCGTCTCGACAGATGCGGTCGTAGTCAGCCCGTCGGCCGGAGTGTTCATGCAGTAATCTACCAATTTATCGATTGTGGATACAGCCACGTGCATACGGGTATCAGAGGATGCGTAGTAAATATATACGGTTCCATCCTCATCCGCGATCCATCCGTTAGAGAATAAAACGTTGGATACATCGCCGATCCGTTCCTCATTTTCCGGAGCCATGAAATAGCCGGCGGGTGTGGCGATAGGTCTCGTGGGATCTTCCAATGCGGTCATATACATATAAAGCACGTAACGTAATCCGGCGGCGCATCCCCGTACGCCATGGGCGAGATGTAACCAGCCTCTCGGTGTTTTGATCGGGTGGGGGCCTTCGCCATTTTTCACTTCCTTGATCGTATGGTAGTGACGTTGGTCGATGATGGTTTCTTCCTTGACTTCGGCGTGCGTGATATCATCAATCAAGGCCCATCCGATACCACCGCCACTTCCCGCATCGATAAATCCGTCTTGGGGGCGGGTGTAAAGGGCATATTTACCATTTACGAATTCCGGGTGTAATACGACGTTACGTTGTTGGCTCTTGGTCTTTAAATCCGGGAGACGTTCCCAGTTTTTCAAGTCTTTTGTCCGGGCGATAGCTGCCGTGGCGGTTGCCGAGGATAGATCTCCGGGAGCTGCGTTCGGGTCATGGCGCTCGGCGCAAAAGATTCCGTAAACCCAGCCGTCTTCATGAGCGGTTAGGCGCATGTCGTAAATATTCGTGGCCGGGACAAGATCGTCCGGCATGGTTACCGGGTAATCCCAAAAACGGAAATTGTCTACTCCGTTCGGGCTTTCGGCTACGGCGAAGAAGGATTTACGGTCGCTTCCTTCTACACGTACCATTAATATATATTTACCATTCCATTTGATCGCGCCGGAGTTCATGGTTGCGTTCATGCCGATGCGTTCCATCAAGTAGGGGTTTGTCTTTTCATTTAAGTCATATCTCCAGAAGATCGGGGTATGCGCGGCTGTCAGTACAGGGTGTTGATAACGGGTGAAGATTCCGTTTCCGTCTTCTAAAGGGATATTTTTCCGGCTTAACAAGGTTTCGTGTTTAGCGAAGAGTTCGTTTACTTTTTCTTGAAATTGTTCCATGATGTTTTTGCTTTAAATGATATTATCAGATGGTGGGAGACGGGGCACGCCCCGTCTCTACAACTGGATATGACGTGATTTATCTGGTTATGTATGATGTTATTTATATAGGTTGATATCGGAGGCGAACAATGTTTTCGGATTTTCAAAGAACTTCTTGAAATCCTCGGCAGAGGCTTGTCCGGGATAAGGGCCAAAGAAGTGAGTGACTTTTTCACGGGCGTTTCTCCATACCAATACATAAGCGACCGGATATTTCTCCATGGCAGGCAGCAGGGTTCCCGTCCACCATGTGGAGTCTGGTACCCCTTCGTAGCCGGTCTCCGTGATCGCTATGATCTTATGGTTGGCTTTGCCTATGCTGTCTATTACGGAAAGACTGGTATCCATGCTTTTCAAGAAAAAATCCTTATCTTCCCGTTGGTAAGCGTCGAAGCCTAGGACGTCGATCAAGTCATGTCCGGGGTAACGTTCCAGATAAGACGCTTGATCCTGCGGCTCTGTACCTGTGGAATAAGCGTATACGATCTGGTCTGTTGCTCCGTGAGCGTTTAGATAATCGGCGGTCATTCGCCATAGCGCTTTGTATTCATCCGTGGTACATAAATTCTGTCCCCACCAGAACCAACTTCCGGTGTGTTCGTGCCAAGGACGGAATAGGACGGGAATCTTGGTGCCATCGCTTGTTTTCAAGGAAAGGATGAAATCATTCACTTTGCCTAGCCAACTTTGGAATTTCTCATAGTTCTCCCCTTCCGGAAGGATCGATTTCACGACAGCATGGTCTGATACGTCCCAAGCGTCCCCTCCGGTTTTAGGGTTACGGGGATGCCAACTTAAAGATACCAAGCCTCCCCGGTTATATTGGTTGATGATTTCCTTGCGTATTTTCTCGAAAGGTACTTTATCAAGGCTTTTATCTCCCCCGAGTTCGATCTCTCCAAGATCAAAGCTGATAACGGCCGGATAATCGCCGCATACTTTTCGCACGTCTGAGCCTCCTTCGTCAAATTCCCATCCGATGCCATAAACCGTATCATCGTGATGTCCGAACATGATTCCTTTTTGTGGAATCGCACGTAGGTTCTCTATTAAACGTTCTCTCGGCGAAACCTGTTCGCTTGTCGGCTCTAGTCCTTTCTTCGATGGTGAACAGGCGATTAATGCCCCTAGGCATAACATGGTAATTAATTTCGTGTTCTTCATGATAATTGTCTTTCTTTATGAACGCGAATGTAAGAGGTATCGGGCAGACAATCTAGTATTATTTTATCGGATAGTGGTATTATTTTTATTTCTTAGCTTGTACCTGTATACGTTCTTTCGAGGTTATCTTCTTCTCAAATACCCTTGTGTCGATCTTGATAGGCTC
This sequence comes from Parabacteroides sp. CH2-D42-20, assembly GCF_003670185.1. NCBI lineage: Bacteria > Pseudomonadati > Bacteroidota > Bacteroidia > Bacteroidales > Tannerellaceae > Parabacteroides > Parabacteroides sp. CH2-D42-20. The sequence continues at coordinate 60,945 of NZ_RAYG01000022.1, forward strand.
GCTCGTGAAATCCGGGACATTATAGGAATAGACAGAGCGATCGTAATAGGTTTCCGGATCTTCCTGGGGAAGGAGAAAGGGCTTGCTTATCTTGCCATTCTCATCCATGCTTGCCAGATAAAGGCGGGTATAAAGGCCGTCACCCCGGCGGCTACTGAAGACAAACCAGCGGGAGTTGCTACTCCAGTTGTGAAAGCTTTCGGTGTCATCGCTATTTACTTCGGATAGCTTGCGGAGGTCTCCGCTTGTCAAGTCCAGTAACCATAGATCCGCCTCTTTATGCCAGATCGAAAAGTTTCCGTAATCGGATAAGGTGAACATAATATATTTGCCGTCATAGGAAGGACGGGGGAAAGATACGCTTTTCCCTAAAGCCTCAGCGTTCACCAATGTATCGATACGGCTCCCGAATGTACCGGCAGAGGGATCAAAATCTATACTACATAAATTATATCTTATCTCTTTATATTCTTCGGGAATCTTTTTAGCCTCGGCGGAACAAAAGTAAAGCGTACGACCATCCGGGGAGAATGCGGGGAAGGTCTCGAACCTGTCTTTCTTTTGCAAAGAATCGCAAAGAAGTAGATGATGATCTGCCGGATGGTAAACGACTACATCAGATTCCAAATCCAAGACTTCTACCCGCTCGTCCTTAACCGTATGGAACGATTGCCGGGTGTTGTTCGTGGAATACGCTATATATTCGCCTCCGGGATGCCAGTAGGGATAGACGCAAGCGGCGATTGTCTGATCTGTTTTCGTGTTGAGGTATTCATCCTTATTGCCGGTTCTCATAAAAGTGGCTCCATGCGTCCCTCGGATGTGAAGACTGAAATGGCTCGGGTCCGTACGATTGAAGGCATGGCAGTTTACGCACATACCTTTGACCAGCGTGTTTTCCACCAAAGGTCTTTCTTTATGAGACGATAGATCACGCTCATAAATACCCATACGGCTATAGACTTCATAACTGGGAGCGATCTTTCGGTATACTAGGCCGTAATCGATCGGGTGGGGGCTGATGTACATGGGGAAAGGTTTGTAAGTACTCCATTTACCCTTTTGCTTGATACTGACAGTAAAGAGTAAACTATCGCCTTGATTGGAGGTGAGCAGTTGTTTCCACTCTTTTTCCGGGAAATTGACATGCTTCGCGTTTATATGTACCTCTTTGCCTTGGTGCCCTTTTACGATAACATCTATCCGCTCATAGGAGGTATCCGTATAAGAGAAATTCATTGGAGCTATCGTGGCGGGAACTGTCACCCCGATATAATCCGGATAGATGGACGGGTATTTCTCTATTTGTTCGGGGGATACCACCGAATCCCCACAAGCGGTAAATAACGCTATACATATACTATATAATAAGATAAGCTTTCTCATGGCTGTTTATTTTCTGAATAATAAGTAATACCAAAACGTCTTCTCGTATTTCGGGCGAAGGATAGGCTCGGAGTCTTTCTGCGTCATATAAACACGGGCGAACTCGCTTACCCCTTCTAATACGTTGCGGGAGATGCTCCAAGGAAGACCTTGGAAATTAGGATGCTGCTGTGTCCAAATGAAAATCAATGCCTCTTGATAAGAGATGGGTATGTGATTATAGCCTAGATCTTTTCCCAGCGGATAATATTTCATGAAGCGTTCCAGATCCTTCTTTTGTAAGACATAGGCTAACATATACTCGAAAGCCATCCGGTTACTTTTATTATGTTGCAGCAATAAGCCTAGCATGACATCCATTTCCGTGTCGCTAAACAAGAAATCTTCCGTATATCGGGCTTTTCTCAACCATCCCCATTCGGGATGCTTCTCTATCTTTTCATCGTTATTTAGATAGCTCATGGCATGGGTCGCCCATTTCTTATAGAACAAGGTATGCTGCAAAGCCCGCAGGTATTTGGCGGCGACAGCGTATTGTCCATTGATCAAGTTGGTCTCGGCCAGACGCATATAGGCACGTCCACTTTTCTTATAGTCGGGAATAGACTCCATCGCCTCGAACATATAGCGTTGTGAGGAGTTGATCATTCCCAGATGATAGAATATCTCGCTGGTTGGGAGCGGTGAGGTAAAATCTCTTTGGAAGGTCGGGATCAATCCTTCCGTTCCATTCTGGTAGAAATGGAACATGCGATCCCCTAATTGTCCGGTCTTGGCGAGAGCCAGATTTAAGCAGGTCACGGAGAAGGGGGAATTTGGTTCTTTGTTTTCCGCCGCTTTGATAATCTTGTTCCATTGTTTCATGCGGGTGAGGTAGTCGTATTTCATGGCCTCTTCCTTATCCGGATTGCTGGCGGCGTGAATCCATGTGCCACCACCGATAAGGAGCAGGGTGGGGATAGCAGCCATCCAAACTTTAGTACCCTTTGCCGGTGGGGGTAGCAAGGCTAATGCCCCGGGCATTATGGCTACGGTAGCGATTGTCAGTAATAGGGTGTTGGGAACGATCATGGGGAAACGATAATAATCGATACCGGTTATGAGGCTAAGCAATGGATATTGCGTAAGGCTTTGTGCCAATAGGGGGCATAGGATTCCAAGCAAGATGTAGATAGGAATCCAAATATAGGATTTGTTGTATGTGGCTGGCACGGATTTGATGCAATGCCCGATTATTACTCCGATCACGAAGATGAAATAGGCCCCACCACCTACCACCCAGTAGAGCACCGGCATCATTAGGAGCGTATAGATAATTCGTCCCCATGAATGAGCGGTTTTTCGCTGGATGATTAGAGCGAAGAGGGCGAGAGTTATGGAGACGGGGAATGCCAGCAGGGCATTCTCATCACATAAAAATACCCAGAGCAGGATGGAAGGGAGAAAGCTGAGCGGATACCAAAAGTCGGAAGCCCCCATTTGTTTGGCCAGCCAGTTTATTTGCCGTTGGATAAGCACGAGAACGATCGCCAAGATCGTAGCCCCTGCCCAAGCGAAATAATAGAACTGCGTCAGGAACTCCGCTATATATTCAGCGATGCCTCCGGGATGGAGACATTTGTCGATTCCATATTCCGGCGTGAACAGGAATAACTGGAATTGCTCGTGGTAATGTAAATGATGAGGATAATAAAGCCCCCAAAACAGGCAAATCGCACAGCCGAATAATAAGGAGGCGATTCCTCTTATGTATCTATATTTACGTGTATTTTCCATGATTCTATTATTTAAAAGTCTCAGCTTCCTCGTCGTAGTAGATCTCTTGTACATCTTCAGCGTCGAAAGGAAGCTCGCTAGTGGATAATTCAGGTATATTATAAGATTTCAACGTGATATCATAATGTTCCGGATCCTCTTGCGGGAGTACGAACGGTTTATAGGCTTTTCCCGTACTATCCACGTAAGAGAAATAAGGCTTTCCGTATAGTCCGTCATCCCGCTTACTGGCAAAGACAAACCAATGGCTGTTAGAGGACCAGCTATGGTAGGTATCCGATTTATCGGAGTTGACGGCAGGTAAGGTATCTATCTTCCCGGTCTGGAGGTTCATCATATGCAGGTCTGTTTCTCGGTGCCAGATCGGGAAGGTTCCATAATCGGCTACCGTGAAAAGCAGGTATTTACCGTCGGGCGATATCTTGGGATGGCAGGCGGAGCCATTATGCTTCTGGGCATCCCATACGGTCTCGATCCGTTGGCCCCATTCCTTGGTATCTTTATGGAAAGATATGCGGCATAGGGAATATTTTAGGTTATGGATACTATCGGGCAACGGCTGGATGGGAGCGGAGCAATAATAGATCCAGTTCCCATCGGGCGAGAAGGTTGGGAAGGTCTCTAACTCATCCTTCCGGCTAGTCAATGGGGAGGTGATGAGTTGTTTCTTTCTGAAATCGGCAACCACTAGGTCGGAGGTCGTATCATAGACTTCCAATCGCTTACTCCCTAACGAATGAAAAGCAGGGATGATGATATTCGTGGAAAAAACGGCGAACTGCCCCGATGGATGGAAATCGCCATAGACAGCCCCATTCGGCAGACTGTCGTTGCTCAGTTTCAACTTCCTCAAATGTCCGTTACGGTTCAGCAGGGTGCCTCCTTGCTTTCCCCGTAAATGGAACATGGATAAACTTCCTTTCTTATTTCCGTAAATATGGCAGTTCATGCAAGAACCGTCGGTATCTTTGTTGTCGGCGATAATCCGTTCTTCAAAAGAATTAATCTCCCGCTCGCATAATTGGATCTTGTTCCATACCTCGTAGCCGGGTTCTATAAGCCGGTAGCTTATATAACTATCCAGTTTCTCCGGAACTACTTGCCAGTAGAAAGAGGGGTAACGGAGCCATTTACCCTTGATACGGGCGACTACGGTTATTTGCAGGCGGTTGCCCACTTCCTGCTCTAAAAGGCTTTCCCATAGGTTTAAAGGGAAAATAGCTTTCTTTCCGAAAGATAATTGTATCTCTTTTGATTTCCCTTTTAAGGTTACTTGCATAGCGTCCGCATCGTTTCTCAATAAGAAGTTGAGAGGGGCAATATTCGTGGGAATCATGATATCCGTATAATCGGGATACATGGGGATTGGGTCTGTGGTATCCTCTATTTGCTTCGGGGTAGGGGTACATCCTGCCAGCAAGCAGATTATCCAGACGAGGTAATAGGTTATGTTCTCTTTCATGATTCTTGCTTCTTTCATGGCTTACTCTCCTTTCCTGGCTCTGTGGTCGCAAAATGATAATAGAACCAATAGGTCTTGCCGTATTTCTCTTTCAAACTCGTGTCCTTTGCCTCATAAAGCCGGGTATAATCGGCGAATTCTTTCGCTATCTTTACCGGGATTTGGTCTTTTATAAGCTCTTCCGCACGGATATTACCTTGGCGGGCGAGATGGATCAGCAGGGCCTCGGCGAAAATGGAACTAGAGACCTTACCCGGTACATAATCTTCTACAAAAGAACGGAGATCTTTAGAGAGTAAATGATAGCAGAGTAAGTATTCGTAAGCACGGAGATTGCCGGCGTTCGAGGCGACTAAGTTCCGTAAGGAAGTCACGGCATCGTTACCGGAACGTAGTTTGGTCTTGGGTCGGGATGTCTCTGCGTTTCTTCTCCAGCCACTCCTTTACTCGCGGGGTTTGCTGACCGGGTATTCTCTTTTCGGCCCAGCTTTTATGAAGGAGTGTCTTGTCTAATATACGTAGATATTTAAGAGCTGCTTCATCATCCCCATTGACCAGATTGATCTCAGCCAGCCGTTTGATCATACGGCTACCCGAATTGCGAGGAGAGAAGATCATACTTAGCATGGCGCAATGCTCGGCCATAGTCATATCTCCTAACGTGAACCATAACTCGTTGGCGAATAGGATAGAGAGAAAAGAAGCAGATGGGTTCACGGGAAGGATCAACCCATTCGTACCCGGTTGATTCCACGCTAGGAGGTTCCGGGAGAGAGATACGGGTGAGTTGATCTCGGACGGATGCGTGGCATTGTACAGGTTCCGGTAATAGGTCACCCAAAGGATTTGGCGGTCTGTCTCGAGATGTTTCCTCATCTTTTGTATATTTCCGAAATAATGTTCCACATCGAGGCTGAGTACATACTCCCGGTCGAGATCCGGCTTACTCCACCAAGTGGTAGCGGGATATTGGGTCGCTGGAAGAAGCAATATACCAACCGCGAGCAGGGCACTTAGCTTTTGATGGTGCGCTATGATTCCGGCGGCCAGCATAAGGGCCAGACAGAGCCATGCCCCGTACCCGAAGCACCAATAGCAAAGAAGCATGGCAGGAATGCAGGTAAGAAGACGTTGCCCCTCAGTTTGGCTCCGGCTATATAACAGGAAAACACCTTCTGCTCCGATCAAGGAGAGAGTCGCGGATAACGGATAGGCGAGTCCGCAAGACCTTCCGGCCTCCCATAATACAAGTAGTATCATAAGAGGAAGGGCGTATCTCTTGCTGACGAATTGCCGGAATGTCCGATAGGTAAGCAGGGCAAATAAAGTTAAGACAACGCTTAGGATGAACGGGCCTCCCCCGATATAATAAAAGAATTGCGTGAGGAAATCGCCGGTGAGACAAGCCAGCCACGCTTCCTCCTGAAAATATCCATGGAGAAACTCGGCGCTGTACAAGAACAGCATCATTTGCTCTTTGTGGAATAAATGATAGGGGTACATCCAGAAGAAGAAAGCGAAGATCGCTATCGCCAGTACCGCTAGCGTGATCGACAGATCCTGTTTAATGATTCGCTTCATCCAGTTCCTTTCGTTGCTCTTCGGTCAAGGAGGTTTTTATCATCTTATAGAGGAATTTCCCGACCGTTTGGTTGATATGTTCTTTCATGAACGCATAATTAAAAGCTTGCGTCTCTACTCTCAAGGAATCCCATGTCTGCTTGATGCGGATGGAATCTCCCGGCGAGCAGGTCTTAAGCGCTGTCCATAGGGCATAGGATTCGCCATCGGTCTTTTGCTTCCAGTCTTTCCAATGCTGCAAGGCGTCGTTTTGCGGTGTACCGGAGGCCGAGCTGATGGAGTCTATCCGTACCGAGGTCACACCCGGTTCCGTTACGACCAGTAGCTCTTGGAACTTGAGACGCAAGAGGATACGCATACGGAGGACTTTCATCTCTTCTCCCGTTCCTTGGAAAGTAAACCGTGCGTTCTCTATTCTCGTAGAATCGATATTTTCGATCGAGGCGTTTTCCATGGGTGCCAGATAAATCCATTCCCCATCCTGCTGCGCGGTGGGTAGGGTGCCTTCTATGATGTATTTGGAATCGTTAGATTGACAGGCAAATAGGCACAACAAAGTGAATATTCCTATAAATAGATATTTCATCGATCGTGTTCATTAGTAATTAGAGACTCAAAGTTTAGACTGCGTAAAGTTAGTGTTTTTTTCGGAAAAGGGAATGATGTTTTTTTGACAAAGGGTGATACTTAATTTACGTAGCTGTTGGGGAGGAATGAAAAAAGGAGAACGCTGATTAAGACATCCTCCCTTTTTATGAAATAAAGAACAATTAAGCGTTTAGGACTTTCTTAAAGCGACGGATAAATTCCTTGGCCTCATCCATCGTCAAGCAAAGCGGAGGAAGCAGACGGATCGTATGGGTTCCGGCTACGCCCGTGAACACTTTCTCCTCAAAGAGAAGTTTGCTACGCACTTCCTTGATAGATTCCTCGAACTCGATACCGATCATCAAACCACGGCCCCGAATTTCCTTGATACCCGGAAGTTTATGAAGCTCTTCCAATAAATAGGCACCCACTTTCGCCGCGTTATCAATCAAACGCTCGTCTTCCATAATATCGAGAACGGCGATAGCGGCTGCGCAAGCCAAATGGTTACCGCCGAAAGTAGTGCCGAGCATACCATAAACCGGCTTGAATTTCGGGCTGATCAATAACCCACCCATCGGGAAGCCATTGGCGATACCTTTCGCTACTGAGATCAAATCCGGCTTGATACCGGCATATTGATGCGCGAAGAATTTACCGCTTCTTCCATATCCGGACTGGATCTCATCCAAGATCAGACAGGCATCATAAGTCGTACACAGGTTGCGTAACTCACGCATAAAATCATCCGTCGGCAATTGGATGCCACCTACTCCTTGGATACCTTCGATGATCACGGACGATACATCCCCCTTTTTCAGTTCTTCCTCTACGGCGGAAGCGTCGTTCAATGGAAGATAAGTAACCGCTAGATCCTCATTTACCGGAGCGATGATCTTCGGGTTATCTGTCACACGTACGGCGGCGGAGGTACGCCCATGAAAGGCGTGCTTGAATGCGATCACCCGCTTCTTGCCATTATGGAAAGAGGCGAGTTTTAACGCGTTCTCATTCGCCTCCGCTCCGGAGTTGATCAAGAACAACGAATAATCATCGTAGCCGGAAGCCTTCCCTAGCTTATCCGCTAATTTTTGTTGCAAGCTATTGATAACCGAGTTCGAGTAAAAGCCTAATTTATTTACCTGCTCGGTAATCGCCTTTACGTAAGTAGGGTGGCTGTGCCCCACCGAGATCACGGCATGGCCGCCATATAAGTCGAGGTACTCGTTTCCCTCGCTATCCCATACATGACATCCCTTGCCTTGTACGATCTCTATATTAAATAATGGATATACGTCGAATAAATTCATCTTTATAGTATTTTTTAAAACGCGGAGGGTTTTAAGTGTAAACCAACCGTCTCCTCCAACCCGAACAATAGATTCATGTTGTGGACCGCTTGGCCGCTAGCGCCCTTCAATAAGTTATCGATCATAGAGATGATAAGAAGCTTATCTTCTATTTTCTGTAAGTGGATCAAGCATTTATTCGTATTTACCACTTGTTTCAAATCCGGGTTCTTATCGGTGATAAACGTGAAGCTGTGATCATCATAGTATTCCTCATAAATACGTCGGATCTCCACCAAGTCGATCTTGCAATCGATGTACGTCGTGGCGAATATACCACGGGAGAAATTACCGCGTACGGGGATGAAGTTGATCCGGCTTGAATAGCTCTTCTGCAACTGGCTCAAGCTTTGGTTGATCTCGGCCAAGTGCTGATGCGTAAAAGGCTTATAGATCGATATGTTGTCGTTGCGCCAGCTAAAGTGAGAGGTGGAAGAAGGCTTCACGCCCGCTCCCGTTGATCCCGTGATGGCATTGACATGCAAGTCGGAATTCAGCATCAAGTGCTTCGCCAACGGCAATACGCCCAATTGGATGCAAGTAGCGAAACAACCGGGGTTCGCTATATGCCGGGCGTTGCAAATCCGGCGGCGGTTCAATTCCGGCAGGCCGTACACGAAATCGTGCTCCGGGCCTTCGATCCGGTAGTCCATGCTCAGGTCGATAATCTTCACGTTCTCGGGGACCGTGTGGCTCTCCATGAACTTTTTCGTATCGCCATGAGCGGTACAGAAGAACAGAAGGTCGATGCTATCCAGCGGCAACTCGCTGGTGAACACCAAATCCGTCTCGCCATAAAGACCGCCATGCACGTCCGTGATCTTGTTACCGGCGTTACTGCTACTGTTTATAAATGTAAGCTCGGCATCAGGGTGGTTTAGGAGCAGGCGGATCAATTCACCCGCCGTGTAACCCGCTCCGCCTATAATTCCGCATTTAATCATATCTCTTCGTCTTTATGGTTCGTATAATAAACACGCAACGGAGTGGAAAGAACCTTGATGAAGCCTTTAGCGTCCTCGGCGGTCCAGCCTTTCTGCATCTCTCCGTACTCACCGAATTTCGTCTTCACCAAGTCATCCTCAGATTCTACGCCAACGGTAGAGAAGGACAACGGACGAAGCTCCAGAATAGCCGTACCGTTCACGTTACGCTGAGACTCTTGCAACATCGCCTCGATATCGCGCATCACCGGTTCCAGATATTGGCTCTCGTGCAAGAACATGCCGTACCAGTTCGCTACCTGATCCTTCCAGTATTGTTGCCATTTACTCAACGTATATTTCTCTAGGAAGCGGTGCGCCCCGATAATCAACATAGGAGCGGCGGCCTCGAAACCGACCCGTCCCTTGATACCGATGATCGTATCGCCCACGTGCATATCACGGCCGATACCGTAAGCGGCCCCGATCTCCTCGATCTTCTGGATAGCGGCGATCTTATCCTCAAACACCTCACCATTCACGGCATGAACCTCACCGTTCTTGAACTCGATGCGCAATTGCTCGCTGCCGGTCTTCTCCACTTGTTTCAGATAAGCGCTCTCGGGCAGTCCTTGCGCGGAATCAAGAATCTCGCCACCGCAGATAGAGGTTCCCCAAAGACCTACGTTATAGGAATATTTCAACTTCGTGAAATCGGCCTCGAAACCGTGCTCCTTCAAGTAGTTGATCTCAAAATCACGGCTCAAGGCCATATCGCGGGTCAACGTGATAATCTCCACGTTCGGAGCCAATACCAAGAAAGTCATATCGAAACGGATCTGGTCGTTACCGGCTCCGGTAGAACCATGGGCGATAGCGTCGGCGCCAATCTCGTTCGCGTAGCGGGCGATCGCCAAGGCTTGGAAGATACGCTCGGAGCTTACGGAGATCGGATACGTACCATTACGCAGCACGTTTCCGAAAATCATGTACTTCAAGCTCTTCTCGTAATACTCTTTCGTAACGTCGATCGTCACGTATTTCGTGGCGCCTAGCTTATAGGCGTTCTCCTCGTTTTGTTTCAATTGTTCCTCGCTGAAACCACCTGTGTTAGCGCAAGCGGCGTATACCTCGTATCCTTTTTCTTTAGCCAGATACATGACCGTGAATGAGGTATCCAAACCTCCGCTGAACGCTACTACTACTTTCTTCTTCATTGTTTCTTTATTTTATGTTATTTTTTTATCGTATTCATTTAGTCCTTTTTAGTCTGATTACGGGCCTCCCGCTCTCGTTGCGCACGATGCGGATCGGCCGGGTCGAACAGCATGGCCGTGCAGATGCAATACTTACGTTCGGTGCGTTCCAAGATATCGTGGTTCACGCAACCGTTGCAACCTCGCCAGAAAGCCTCATCGTCCGTCAAGTCGGAGAACGTAACCGGTACATATCCCAGCTCGGTATTCATCTTCATCACGGCAGCGCCGGAGGTAAGGCTGAATATCTTCGCTTTCGGCCAGCGCATGCGGGCAAGCTGGAAGGTCATGTCCTTGATGCGTTTCGCGATACCCAAGCCCCGGAAATTCGGATGCACGATCAAGCCGGAGGTAGTCACGTACTGCTTGTTTCCCCATGACTCGATATAACTAAATCCGGCGAACTCGTTTCCCGCCAAGGCGATCACCGCTTTGCCCTCTTTCATCTTCTGGGCCACATACTCGTGCGTACGTTTGGCGATACCCGTGCCCCGGACTTTAGCGGCAGACTCGATCGTTTCTAGGATCGTATCCACATATACCTCGTGAGAGGCATCAGCGATCATAACATCAATTTCTATTTCTTGTTCCATTTTATTGTTTGTTCTTAGTTTTTTCCTTTTATATAAAATGTGATAAAGCGGCAATCACCTTGTCTTGGCTCACACCGTTGCGGGGGATTACCAAGATCGTATCGTCTCCGGCTATGGTGGCCAGTATCTCGCTGGGGGCGTGGGAGTCTATGTCCGAGGCGATTCCCATGGCGTAACCCGGTCGTGTTTTCACCACCGCCAAGTTTCCGGAAAACTCGATATTCGGCTTTTTCTTGCCTTCAGGCTGTGCTTGTTTGCTTATACTCTCTCCGGGAAGGCGATATACATAATCTCCGTTTCCGTCGTGTACCTTGGCTACTTTCAGTTGCTTGATGTCGCGGGAAAGCGTAGCTTGCGTAACCGAGAATCCGCTATCTTCCAATTCTTTAAGCAGCTCTTCTTGGTTACTGATCGCTTTCGTCTGTATAATACCGCAAATGGCATCCAATCGTTCCTTCTTTGTACTCATATTGTATATTTATGCAAAACAGGCTGCAAATATAAAGAGTATTGTTGAATAAATATACAATCAAGGGCTTTTTTTTCTGATATAAGTAGGGGGTAAGGGATTTTCCTGCTTAGCTTAGGTTTAATCACTGTAAGTGTTAGGCTTTTCATCTATTTATATTCGTCTTCTATCATCCGTTGGAGGATCATGCAACAGCTGTTAGAAGATCATGTACCAATTGGTGGATGATCATGCAACGGATGGTAGATGATGGATGTTATTGAAAGAAAAGGCTAATACTTCCTATAGAAAGAGCGAAAGGGGGTGGTCGTTTTGAACAAAATGGTAGTATCTTTGCGTTATTAAAAAGAGAGTATCAGGTTTAATTTCAAGTAAAAGGATATGAGAAAAATAGCAAGTTTATTCGTGGCCTTGCTTTTATTGGCAGGCTGTTCCAGCGTACCGTTGACAGGACGTAAGCAAGTGCTGTTGGTTTCGGACCAAGAGGTGTTATCGTCCAGCCTTACCCAGTATAACGATTATATAAAGACGGCGAAGAAATCGACGAACGCGAACAAGAGCGCTATGGTAACCCGGGTCGGAAAGAAGATAGCCGCCGCTACGGAGGACTATTTGCGGGCGAACGGGATGGCGGATGAGGTAAAAAACTTCTCTTGGGAGTTTAATTTGGTGGATGATCCGCAGGTGAACGCCTTCTGTATGCCGGGCGGCAAGATCGTGGTGTACGAGGGATTGCTGCCTTTGGTTTCCTCGGACGATGAATTGGCGGTGGTCATCGGGCATGAGGTCGCCCATGCCGTAGCTAAACACAGCAATGAGCGTATGAGCCAGCAACTAATGGCCCAATACGGGGCGGCTATTTTAGGTGCGGCCGTAAGCAATAAGAGCGCGGCGGTAAAGCAAGCGGCCAATACGGTATATGGTGTGGGAGCGCAGTATGGCGTAATGCTTCCTTTCTCCCGTAAGCACGAGTCGGAAGCGGATTATATGGGATTGGTATTCATGACTATGGCGGGGTACAATCCGGACGTGGCAGTCAACTTCTGGCAAAAGATGTCCGCCGGAAAGAGTGGCTCTACGCCGGAATTTATGAGTACGCACCCCAGTGATGCCACTCGTATAGCGGAAATCCAAAAAGTCCTACCCGCAATCAAAACCAAATACAAAAAGTAGTTGACGGTTGACAAGTGACAGTTATTTTACCACTTGTCTCAATTTTCAATTTTCAATTTTCAATTAAACAAGATTCCCATCTTGTTCATTAAGAAACAAGCGTTCATATTCTGGGCTATCCCTTCTCTTAGTTGATAAGAGAAGGATAGCTCCTCGTCTTTTATATCCGCTTCGAAGCGGTAATTCTTTATTTGTTCCGGGAACTCTTCCTCCAAAGTACCCAACACTAAATCGTGGGTGGCGATGATGCCGCAAGCCTTATAAGCGACCAGCTGTTTCATAAGGGCAAGAGAGCCTTTCTGCTTGTCGATAGAATTTGTTCCCTTCAAGATCTCGTCCAAGATGATAAATAGCTTCTCCCCGTTTTGCAGCCTGTCGATAATCATTTTCAGCCGTTTCAACTCCGCGAAGAAATAAGACTCGTTGCTAGCCAAGGAATCTGAGGTACGCAAGCTGGTAACCATGTGGGCGGGATAAACCGTCAAGGAGGCGGCGCAGACCGGAGCGCCTACGCAAGCCAATAAGTAATTGACACCGATCGTCCGGAGGTATGTACTTTTTCCGGCCATATTCGCTCCGGTGATAATCAGGAACCAAGGACTTTTGCGGATATCGATATCGTTCTTTACGCAGACATCCCGGTTCAAAAGAGGATGTCCCAAAGCCTTGCCTTCCATTTGGAAATAAGTGTCGGCGATCTCCGGATAGATGTATTCCGGATGGTTGAAAGCGAAACCACCCAACGAGTTCAGCGCGTCGAAACGAGCCAGCGCGTCGAACCAAAGCGGAAGTTTATCGGAGTAAGTCTGAATCCAGCGTTCCAAAAGGATGGCGTGGCGTGTATCCCGCAAGTAGAAAAGATTGAAAATGATACCCGCCAAACTGAATCGTTGGTCTAATCCTCCGATATACGACGACAAGCGTTTGATAGCATGCGAGGCCAATTCCTTCTCATTCGCTAATTGCCCGCTGATCTCTTTCAGCTCTTCCGACTGGAAATTATCTTCTTCCACACATCGCATCAGCTTTGAGTACCGATTGAAAATAGACTCCATCTTATTGACGGTCGCATAAAGCGCGTTGATTTCCTTGGCTCGTCCGTAAGCGATCACTAACGTGATTAAGAAATAAATATTCAATAAACTCCCGCTGATCCAATCCAGCGAGTAAGCGATACCCAATACGATCCACAACACTGGGACCGCCCAGATCAATAGTTTCCACGGTAGGCTATCAACGAATTTATGCTTACGCTGAGTGAGTCGGTCCATAAAGTTGATATCGTTGTCTCTCGTATCTTGCGTGTCCTGCCGGATAATCCCCGTCACATAGAAATGTTGCCGTAAGGCGGATAAAGCCGCTAATTCCTTGACAGCCTCTTGCCGTTTGACGATCTCCTTCTTGTCCGTCAGGGGATTCGAGAGCCAACCGGCCAGTCGTTCCCGCCCGAACCCGGTTATGGTACGATTGAGCGATTGAAACAAGGAGCGGTCTCCAAACACATCCAGATCCAAGCAGAAAGAGTGCTCGCCCGAGATCTTATCGGCCGCCCCGTCGAACGCGCTGAAATCATAGTCCAGTCCTTTTAGCTCATCCTCGTTCAGTTTGATCAAGGTCTCGGCGTATACTTTTCGTGCGTACATTTTATTATGGTACCACATCAGGAGCGCGAACGGGATGATATAAGCGAAGGTGATCCCCGTCAGGCATTGCCAACTCTCATCCCTGAATATCCATAAGGAGAGGATCGCTCCCGCCACTAAAGCCAACCGGATACTCCCCATCAAATGGATCTTCTTTTTCAAATTACCCAAGCGCCGTGTATAAGCGTCGATATTTTCTTTGTAATAACTATAGATTTCTTCCATAGGCGCGAATATAGGAAAAATGAACTAACCTCTTGAATTTTGGTTTATATATTATATTCATAGGTGAAACGACCATTATTCATGTAATTTGGGCGATAAAGCCAACTGCCGTTTCCCCTATATTTGCGGACATATTTATAATTTAAGATCATTTATGAAAAAAACGATTATATCCTTTCTTTTCCTTCTTGTTAGCGGTATGGTACATTCGCAGGTTCTAGCGAAAGGGCCGGAAGAGAGTTATAATGCGGATAGTATTCGTGCGATTTTGGATGAGTCACCTTATTTTACCTTATTCAAGGACAATTATTTCATTGGCGGTATCCCTATAGGCAACAAGCCTACGGCGAGAAACTCCGACGTTAAATTCCAGTTGAGTATCGCCCAGCGTCTTACGAAAAGTAAACTCCCGTTTGATACCTATCTTTTCTTGCAATACACGCAAAAGGCTTTTTGGAATGTCTTTCAAGAGTCCTTGCCGATGCGTGACCTGAATTTTAATCCGGGTATCGGTTTGGGACACCTTATCGTACATAAGAATAAATATATCGGAAAAGGCTATTTGATGGTCGAGCACGAGTCGAACGGTAAAGATAGCATCTTCTCCCGAAGTTGGAACAAGATCACCCTAGCGGCGGCTGTCTTGTTGAATAAGAATTGGGAAGTTCAATTCAAGGGTTGGATACCGATCGTGGATGGTGGGGAAAATAAAGACATCCTTAAATATAACGGTATATTCCAAGTAGCCGCCAATTACCGGACGGACAACAGGCGCTTTAACTGCGGGGTTATCTTGACCAAACGAAAGACTTGGTTCAGCTTTAACACTCAGATCGAGTTGAGCTATAAGTTTAATAATAACGAGAACCAATATTTCTTCCTGCAATATTATAATGGTTACGGTGAGAACCTTTTGGAATACAATCAATACAAAAGCATGCTGCGGATCGGTTTCGTGATCAAGCCGCAAGATTTCAGTATTTACTAAAAAATATCCTTCTTGATAGATCTCATTGATCGGGCGATAGAGGTAATATATGAGACATTTCGTTTTTTTAGGAAACAATACATTTACAGACTTTGTTTTCTAATATATTGAACGTTTCCCGGATAATTAAAGAGATACGCCATGAAGGAAAAAATTGAACAATTAAAAGCTCTCAACCACAAAGCTGAGTTAGGGGGCGGAGAAGACCGCATTGCGAAGCAACATGCGGCAGGTAAACTAACCGCTAGAGAAAGAATCGAACTACTATTGGAAAAAGGTAGTTTCGTGGAAATCGACAAGTTCGTGACACATACGTGCCATGAGTTCGGTTTAGAAAAACAGCGTCCATTAGGGGATGGCGTGGTCACCGGTTATGGAATGATCGGGCAACGCACGGTATTTGTTTTCGCTCAGGACTTCACGGTATTCGGTGGAGCCTTGTCTGAGACGTATGCCCGTAAGATCTGTAAGATCATGGACATGGCAACGGAACTAGGCGCTCCGGTGATCGGGTTGAACGATTCGGGAGGCGCACGTATTCAAGAAGGAGTTCGTTCCTTGGCGGGATACGCCGAGATATTCCTCCGGAACTCGTTGGCTTCGGGCGTGATCCCGCAGATTAGCGCCATTATGGGCCCGTGTGCGGGTGGAGCGGTTTACTCGCCGGCGTTGACGGACTTTATCTTTATGGTAAAACAAACGAGCTATATGTTTATCACCGGCCCGGAGGTCGTGAAAAGCGTGACGCAAGAAGAGGTTACGATGGAGAATCTGGGAGGCTCGGAAGTGCATAGCACCCGTTCCGGAGTGGCTCATTGCACGGCGGATAACGATATGGATTGTATCTTGAAGATACGTGAGTTGATGTCGTTCTTGCCGAATAATAATATGGAAGAGCCGCCATTCGTTCCTACTACCGATAGCCCGAACCGCATCGATCCGCAATTGGATCTGCTGGTTCCTACCAATCCCAACCAGCCGTACGACATGAAGGAACTGATCCTTTCCGTGGCTGATGATCAAAACTTCTTCGAGATACAAGAGGAATATGCCAAGAACATCATTATCGGTTATATCCGTTTGAATGGAAAGACGATCGGTGTCGTGGCGAATCAACCTGCCGCGTTGGCCGGTACGCTGGATATCAACGCGTCCGTAAAGGCCGCCCGTTTCGTCCGTTTCTGCGACGCGTTTAATATACCGTTGTTGACGCTGGTGGATGTACCGGGTTTCTTGCCGGGCGTGAACCAAGAGTACGAGGGAATTATCCGTCATGGCGCTAAGTTATTGTATGCGTATTGCGAGGCTACCGTGCCGAAAGTGACCGTCATTACCCGAAAGGCTTATGGCGGCGCTTACGACGTGATGAGCTCCAAGCATATCCGGGGCGATATCAACTTCGCTTATCCAACCGCCGAGATCGCTGTCATGGGACCGGATGGTGCCGTGAATATCTTGTTCCGTAAGGATTTGAAGACCGCGGAAGATCCCGAAGGCAAACGGAAGGAATTGCAAGCCGATTACCGGGAGAAGTTCGCTAACCCGTACCGGGCCGCTGAGTTAGGCTATGTAGACGAGATCATCGAGCCGTCTATCACACGCAGCCGCTTGATCCGTAGTTTTGAGTTGCTGGCCAACAAACGGCAATCCAATCCTCCGAAGAAGCATTCCAATATTCCTCTTTAAAAACGAATCCTTATGATAAAGAAAGTATTAGTAGCCAATCGTGGCGAGATAGCGATGCGGATATTCCGCACCTGCCGGGTGATGAACATCCCGACTGTAGCGATCTATACGCATGTGGATCGCGGAGCATTACATGTACGTTATGCGGAGGAAGCTTACTGCATCTCGGAAGATGAAGCGGATACCTCTTACTTGAAGCCGGACTTGATCCTTGAGATCGCCAAGAAGACAGGAGCCGCCATTCATCCGGGTTACGGCTTTTTGTCGGAGAACGCCGACTTCGCCCGTCGTTGCGAGGAGGAAGGCGTGATCTTTATCGGCCCGAGCGCCGACGTGATCGCTAAGATGGGTATCAAGACCGAGGCCCGTAAGATCATGAAAGAAGCCGGTGTACCGGTTGTACCCGGAACGGAAAAGCCGGTGGCGGACATAGAGGATGCCAAGAAGGTAGCCGCCGAGGTGGGTTATCCGATCATGCTGAAGGCACTTGCCGGAGGCGGTGGAAAGGGTATGCGCTTGGTGCATGGCGAGGATGAGATGGAAGCGGCTTTCCGTATGTCTCGTTCCGAGGCTGCCAACTCGTTCGGGAACGATGCCATCTATATCGAGAAGTATATCGAGAACCCCCATCATATCGAGGTGCAGGTACTCGGGGATAAATATGGGAACGTGATCCATCTGTATGAGCGTGAGTGCTCCATCCAGCGCCGTAACCAAAAGGTGATCGAGGAAGCGCCCTCTCCATTCGTGAAGGAGGCCGCTCGCCAGAAGATGTTGGCCGTAGCGGTGGAGGCTTGCAAGAAAATCGGTTACTACAGTGCCGGGACGTTGGAGTTCATGATGGATAAGGACCAGAACTTCTATTTCCTCGAGATGAATACCCGCCTTCAAGTGGAGCATCTGGTGACGGAGGAGACAACGGGCGTGGACTTGGTTCGCGATATGATCTTGGTGGCCGCAGGAAACCGCCTGCCTTATAAGCAGGAAGATGTGGCTTGCCGGGGGCATGCCTTGGAATGCCGCATCTATGCGGAGGACCCGGAAAATAACTTTATGCCCTCTCCGGGCGTGATCAAGGTGCGTGAGGCTCCCGAGGGACGTAACGTACGTCTGGATAGCGCCGCTTACGCCGGTTTCGAGGTGTCCTTGCATTACGATCCGATGATCGCCAAGCTTTGCACATGGGGCCGGACCCGTGAGTCCGCCATCTCGAATATGATACGTGCCTTGCGGGAATACAAGATCTTGGGAATCAAGACAACGATTCCGTTCCACCTGCGTGTGTTGCATAACGCGACCTTCTTGAAGGGGAATTACGATACGACCTTTATCGACACCAAGTTCGATAAGGAAGACTTGAAGCGTCGCCAGAACAGCGACCCGACCGTAGCCGTGATCGCCGCCGCCTTGAAGCATTACGAGGAGGAGAAAGAGGCGGCCGCCCGTGCGACGACCGTTCCGCTGGTAGGGGAGTCCCTGTGGAAACACTACGGGAAATTACAAATGTTGGCCAATAACTTTTAATGAGAGGAGGAATGATTATGTCAAAGGCTTTAGCGACTTATTTTGCCACGGTTAACGATATTCCCGACACAGAGTTCAAGGTAGAGATTCTGGAAGACGGGCCTATCAAGAAAGTATCCGTAAACGGTACCGTTTATGATGTAGATTACAATCTGGGCGGAGATACGATCCACTCGATCATCATGAACCATAAATCCCATGGCGTACAAATATCCAGTGTTGGAGATTCCACCTATGAGGTAAAGAATAAAGGTGATTATTTCCAAGTACAGGTGATTGACGAGTTGAAGAAATTACGCCTGTCGAGAACCAGTTCCAAGACGGTCGGCCGTCAAGTCATACAGGCCCAGATGCCGGGCGTGATCCAGAAGGTATATGTCAAGGTAGGCGATGAGGTCAAGGCGGGAGACCCGCTTTGCGTATTGGTTGCCATGAAGATGGAGAACGAGATCCGTACGCCGATCGATGGAGTGGTGAAAGAGGTGTATATCAATGAGACAGACAAGGTCTCCGTGGGTGATAAGATGTTGGTTGTAGAGTGAATTGTCTCGGGGTTATAGTTTTCCCTCGAGAGAATAGGAAAGGAATCGGAGTGGTCCGGTTCCTTTCGCATGTTTGGTAAAATTATCTTAAAAAAACATTCCGTCTTTCTATCGTGTTACAGAGTTATTATTTCTACATTTGTAGCGTTTAAACTTAAATCATGAAGTTATGTTGACAGCAATGGTCATAGTGTTCCTTGTAGGTTATTTGATGATCGCATTGGAACATCCTCTAAAGATAAACAAGGCGGGGACGGCTTTGCTTATCGGTACGGTCTTATGGGTCATGTACACGTATGCGGCCCCGTTTTTCATCCCGAGGGCCTCGGCAGAGGAATTCAGCTTGTTCTTGGAATCGTTCCCCTCTTTGGGTTCTTTAACGTTTAAGGAACAATGTACCCGGTTCGTCGTGGAGCATCAGGTTCTGGATAGTATCGGAGAGATCGCCGAGACGCTTATATTCCTGATCGGGGCGATGATAACCGTGGAGTTGATTGATGCCCATGGCGGTTTCATGTTTATCACGAATCATATTACCACGAAGAAAAAGAAGAAACTGCTGGTGTTGATTGCCGTGATCACGTTCTTTATGTCGGCCGTGTTGGATAACCTTACGACCTCGATCGTCATGATCATGTTGATCCGTAAGTTGCTCGGGAATTATAAAGAGCGGTGGGTGTTCGGCAGTATCATTATTATAGCGGCGAATAGCGGTGGCGCTTGGTCACCGATCGGCGACGTGACTACGATCATGCTTTGGGTAAGAGGAAATATCTCCACCTCATCCACGATCCCCCATTTGATCCTGCCGAGTATCGTATCGGCGTTGATCCCGGTCTTGATCGCCATGCGTTTCTTGCATGGCAACGTGACGCCCCCTAACGCGTTCTCGCAAATGGAGGCGGACAATGAGTTGCTGAAGAAATTGAAGGATAAGGAGAAGTTATCGATCTTGATCATCGGTGTGTTGTGTTTATTGTTCGTGCCTGTATTCAAGACGGTTACTCATCTTCCCCCGTTTATGGGTATCTTGATGGGAGTGGGTATCCTTTGGTTCTATACGGAGATGCTATACGCCCGTAAACCGATCGATGAGGACTTGAAATTGCGCTTGTCCAAGGTGGTTCACCGTATAGACGGGGCGACCTTGTTATTCTTCCTCGGAATTCTTTTGGCGGTGGACGCCTTGCGTTATAGCGGCGTATTGTCGGATTTCGCTTTCTGGCTGGACGATACGGTAGGCAATGTGTTTGCGGTGAACCTGATTATCGGCGCCTTATCGTCTATCGTAGATAATGTTCCGTTGGTAGCGGGGGCTATCGGTATGTACCCGGTGGCTACGGACGCTATGGTGGCTGCGGCGACTGATCCGGCTTATCTGGCGAACTTCATGCAAGACGGCGTGTTCTGGCAGTTCTTGGCGTATTGCGCCGGTGTGGGTGGAAGTATGTTGATCATCGGTTCCGCCGCCGGAGTCGTCGTGATGGGCTTGGAACGGATCAATTTTATTTGGTACTTGAAGAATATCTCGCTGCTGGCCTTGGCGGGATACCTGTCCGGCGCGGTGGTATATATCCTTCAGAACTTGATATTCTAATAAGTATATGATACTGATTGCGGATAGCGGATCTACAAAGACGGAGTGGTGCTTGGCGGATCAAGGCAGACCGGTCCGTACGGTCGTGACAGCGGGTACCAATCCTTATTTCCAGACACGGGAGGAGATTGCCGGAGAAATCCGGGGTGCTTTATTGCCCGCGTTGAGGGGTGAGCGGATCGATGCCATTTACTTCTATGGCGCCGGTTGCGCCTTCCCGGAGAAGAACCGGATCGTGGAAGAGGCGATTACGCCTTATATCCCGGCTCCCATAGAGGTGTATAGCGACTTGATGGCGGCTGCTCGTGCCTTATGCGGGAGCCGTCCGGGAATCGCCTGTATATTGGGAACGGGATCGAATTCTTGTCTGTATGACGGGACGGAGATAACGGAGCATATCTCTCCCTTGGGATTCATTCTGGGGGATGAGGGTAGTGGCGCCGTGCTCGGGAAGTTATTGGTTGGGGATTGCTTGAAGCGTCAGTTGCCGGCGCCTTTGGTTCAGAAGTTTATGGATCAATATGAGTTGACGCCCGCCTTATTGTTGGAGCGGGTATATAAACAACCTTTCCCGAATCGTTTCTTGGCTACCTTATCCCGTTTCTTGTTGGAGAATATCACCGAGCAACCGATTTATAATTTGGTCTATACGAGTTTCCGTAGCTTTTTCCTCCGTAACGTGGCGTTATATCCGGGAGCTGATACGTACCCGATTCATTTCGTAGGCTCTATCGCCTATTATTATCAGGAGGTATTGAGAGCTGCGGCTTTATCCTTAGGCTTGAAGGTCGGTACGGTCGTACAGGCTCCCATGAACGGATTGATCCGGTATCATTTTACGAACGAAG
Organism: Parabacteroides sp. CH2-D42-20; assembly: GCF_003670185.1. NCBI lineage: Bacteria > Pseudomonadati > Bacteroidota > Bacteroidia > Bacteroidales > Tannerellaceae > Parabacteroides > Parabacteroides sp. CH2-D42-20. Next base: position 82,554 of record NZ_RAYG01000022.1, read on the forward strand.
AAAACAATGAATGAGTTATGGCATTTCAAAAGATAACCGAGTTGGAATCGTTGTACGATAATCTGGATCAGATGTCTGTCCGGGAGTTGCTGGAAGGCATCAATAACGAGGACCGGAAAGTGGCGATCGCCGTTGGCAGGGAGATCCCGAAGATCGAGAAGCTGGTAACCCGTATCGTAGAGCGGATGCGGAGAGGCGGTAGGCTCTTCTATATCGGGGCGGGTACGAGTGGTCGCTTGGGTGTCTTGGACGCCTCCGAGATCCCTCCCACGTACGGTATGTCGAATACCTTGGTGATCGGTTTGATCGCCGGCGGCGACCGGGCGCTCCGGAATCCCGTGGAGTCGGCGGAAGACGATCTGGATAAGGCTTGGGAGGAACTTCAACAATATCATATCAATACGAACGACACCTTGGTGGGGATAGCCGCCTCGGGTACGACTCCCTACGTGATCGGCGCCCTGCGTAAGGCACGCTCCGAGGGAATCCTGACGGCCTCTATCTCCTGCAACCCGGACTCTCCGATGGCGGCGGAGGCGGAGATCGCCATCGAGCCGGTAGTAGGTCCGGAGTTCGTCACCGGAAGTACGCGGATGAAGAGCGGTACGGCCCAGAAGATGGTGCTGAATATGATCACGACCTCCACGATGATCAAGCTTGGCCGGGTGAAGGGGAACCGGATGGTGAACATGCAACTGACCAACCAAAAATTGGTGGACCGTGGCACCCGTATGATCATGGAAGAGCTTCGTCTGGATTACGAGCAGAGCAAGAACCTCCTACTCCTACATGGCTCCGTCCGGGAGGCGATCGATTCTTATCACCGTGAATGGCGGCTGAATCAATAAATAATTCCTATCTTTCGGGGTAAAACCTAAAAGATCGTTGATTATGATGTGGGATTTCATACTAAGACTTTTCGTGGCAGGTATTCTGGGCGCCGTTGTCGGGCTAGACCGTGAGTACCGTGCGAAGGAGGCGGGTTACCGGACTCACTTCCTTGTTTCGTTGGGTAGCGCATTGATCATGGTTGTCTCCCAATATGGCTTCCAAGATGTCATCCTAGAGAATAGCGTAAGTCTCGATCCGAGCCGTGTGGCCGCCCAAGTGGTGAGTGGCATCGGTTTCATCGGGGCGGGTACGATCATCATCCAGAAACAATTCGTGCGGGGATTGACTACCGCCGCCGGCATCTGGGCGACCGCCGGTATCGGTCTGGCCGTCGGCTCAGGCATGTACGGGCTCGGTATCGCCGCCACTTTGTTGACGCTCGCCGGGCTGGAGCTGTTGAGCGTTATTTTTAAAAGCATCGGGATGCGAGGTTCCTTGGTGGTATTCTCTACCTCCGACAAGGAGGCGATCAACCGGATCGCCCGTGTTATCTACGAGAAAGGTTTCCTATTGGTAAGCTATGACATGAAAAGACTGGGGCATCAGGAGAAGGACGAGTACGTCGTCAGCATCGTGTTGAAGGCCCGTAAAAACACGGAGGAAAGTCCACTGTTGCTATTGATGGAGCAATTTCCGGAGGTTACGGTGGAGAGAATTGAATAGTTATTCTGTATTGGCGGTAAGTTTTCGTATATTCGCGGCTCGAAACTATTTAATAATCGTACGATGAATTTTATCTCTAAGCTATTCAAGAAGAACGTATCTGAGGCGGAAGAGGCCGGCAAAGGTTCCGTGGAGGAGTTCGTATCTTTAATCCGTGTATATTATCAAGCCGTTATGGCCGTGAACTTGGGTATCACCAACTTGAACATGCTCGCCGATATGGCTTTGTTCAAACGCATGTTGAAGATACCGACCCAGAATAACAAATTGGGTGTCGCCGAGAAATCCCGTGTGCGCAAGGTGTTGATGGAGGATTACGGCCTAAGCGAGGCTTTCTTCAAGGAGATCGACAGCTCGGTGAAGAAGAACTGCAAGAACCAGAACGATATCAAGACGTATTTCTTCATGTTCCAAGGTTTCTGCAATGACTTGTTCAACTTGCTTGGTAATCTGATGCAGTGGAAGTTCCGCTTCTCCATGCTGGTGAAGAAGTTGCTGTATAATATGACGACGAAGACGGTTCACGATATCTTGACCAAGTCCGAGTGGAAGGATATCAGCGTGCAGAAGGCCGCGTGGAGCGTGCGTAAGTATGCCGAGAAACTAGGCTACTCCGAGCAATGGATCACGGACTTCGTGTATAACGTCGTGCTTCTGGCGAAAGAGGATCAGAAGAAGGAACTCAAAAAGAACAAGGAAGCATGACCACCGAGCTGCATCCGCTAGGTTTCTTCCTCCCGGAGAATACGAGATTGCTGATGCTGGGAAGTTTCCCGCCTCCAAGAGCTCGTTGGAGCATGGATTTTTATTACCCGAATATTCAGAATGATATGTGGCGTATCCTTGGCTTGATTTTCTATGGGAACAAGGATGCGTTCCTGCGAGACAAGAAGGCGTTCAGCGAGGAGAAGGCGAAGGCTTTCTGCCGGGAAAAGGGGATCGGGATCGGTGATACCGCCATGGAGGTGATCCGCTTGAAAGCAAATGCCTCCGATAAGTTCCTTGAGGTGGTACGGCCGATCGATCCGGAAAAGGTCTTGTCCCAGATACCGGAATGCGTGGCGATCGTGGTAACCGGGCAGAAAGCGATGGATACCCTCCTCTCCGTATTGCCCGGCACGGAGGAGCCTAAAGTGGGCTTCTCGTCGGAATTTTCTTGTATGGGAAGGACGATGAGGCTGTTCCGTATGCCTTCATCCTCTAGAGCTTATCCGAGGCCGTTGGAGGAGAAGGCCGCCGTTTACCGGGGGATGTTTGAGACGTTGGGGATGGTGTGAGGCAAGTCTGCCATACAGCATTCCTCGTTTACGCCCCACCTCTTCAAGGAGTGCGGTAAGCTCGGAAACGTCCTATCTGAATGATGTCCAATTATCTCTTTCGTGTATATACATATTTTAAGTACTTGATGCGACATTAGAACAGGAGAAACGCTGCGATATTTGCGACGTTATTCAGTTTAAAACGTCCGATTATGGAGTTTAATGCACGAACTTATTTTCAGTAAGGTACAGTTGTAGCATCTTATCGCCGTAAGATGTATGATCTTACTGTTGTAGGATGTATGATATTACCGTTGTAAGATGTATCATCTTTCACGGATACTTGACATCTCCTTGTCTTGCGTCTTTTAGCAAAGTGACAGTTTGTAAATTTAAGTCATGGAGAATCGATTCTTTCGGGTAAAGGTAAGGTATGCTCCCGAAAACGAAAGAAAAAAACGACAATCGATTGGTTGATAGGCTAATGTTGAATAACGGCCTTTTATTCTAGCGGAATTTATTCATCGTATTTCATGTTTTGGGGGCAGGAAGGGAAGAAAAACGGTGCTACAATAGGGTTATAACAGGGTAAGAATGCCCATTCGCGACTACTCATAACCCTATTCTTGACTACTTACGATGCCCAACGGCAGTATCGGCGTTGCCTAATACGACTAGTTACGCAGGCTTCCGGCACCTATTGTGTGTGGAAAACGCTGTATTTTAACAAAAAGGGGTGCTTATTGCTACTGCTTTCTCGCTATTTCGCTAGGTTTGGAAAATAGGTGTGTCAAGGTAAATGCTCTATGGAAATCAAAAAGATGGCCGGAGAGCGGTTTGGTTGACGGAAGGATATTTGCAGGGCGAGTACCGTGTAAGATAAAAAGAGAGGAGACGGAACGATAAACGCTCCGCCCCTCTTATATAACAAGAATGAATGAATTATTGGGATAATCTCATCATAAAATATTGCTAGTGAGATACATCTTCTTCATTTATCCGATCAGAGATACTCAATGTCACGGAGAACATTGAGTATCGTGATATTCATTTTTAGATCAATTATTTACGTAAAATCCAATATGCCCAGTTGCGCCGCTAAAAGTTATGACAGATCCTACTTGAACTGTAGATCCATTACAAGAGACTCTATATCCCTTATCTATGGAAACAACTTTATACTTTCCATGTTCAACAAAGTAAACCCATGGACCTCCACTATAAAAACCACTGGTGATAGTATATTCCATGAAATTTTGATCTTCAATAACCATTGATATATGGGCGTCCTGATTTTGAGCTGTAACGTACATTTTTGAATACCCTTCTCTTTCTGCGGCATAGGAAGGTGATGGACCATTTACGTCAGCATTGATATTAATAACAGTTGTTGTTAATAGTGCAATATAGAATGAATAATACTTTCTTCATGATATATTTTCTTTATTTTCTTGTTTTAAAATTCCAGAACCAAGCCTCTCCCCAATCACCTGCGCCGGGTTTCGGAGCCGCTAGTTTAAGATGCTCACCATCCGCTTCCAAGATGTGATATTCATATTGAGGAGCGAAGGTATCATCAGTGTCTCCCATTTTCACCAGTCCTAATAAAGGAATGGTTCCGGTGAACGTTAATGTACCTTGATCCCAACCTTCTTTGGCTACAGCGGATAAGTCCCATGCGATTGTTCCGGATTGACCGCGGCTGGTTTCTACTTTCTTGCCAGCCAAGGTAAAAGTCATCCAACCTTCTAACCCATCTTTGGCATATCCTTTCTCAGTACATTGTTGGTCGATGTCTGTGGCTTGAACTTGCCACCATTCCGGACCTGTGCTTTCCATATAAGCACCATTTCCCCAAAGGCCGTTGCTGGCATCTGTATCCCAAACCCAAGTTACAGAATTATACTCCGGTCCGAATAATCCTTCATAAATAGAAGGCACATCCACATACTCGGAGATCGTCACATCGTTAGAGAAAGAGGTGATGGAGCCGTCTTGGTTCATAGCCCGGACGGTCAAGCTCGTGAGGGGAGGAGTGCCAATGATGGAACCCTCGGTTCCGGTGGCTAGGATGGCCCCGTCTTGATCCAATACCTGTACCGTCAGTGTGGGATTGGTGGAGAAGGTGAACTTGTTTTGTCCGGCCGTCGTTTGCGTAAGCGCTACACGGGCTTGCAGATCCGCCTCGGTTAAGTTGGCGGATATGCCCGGATCACTTTCTGTGATTGGGTCGCAGGAAACCATCATTCCTGCGATCAATGCCATTGCTATATAATATATATTCTTTATCATGATTGTATATTCTGAATTAAAAGGTTATTAATTAGCCCAGCCATTGTACTCGGCGTCCGCTCCCCAACCTTCGTTCTGCTGGAGTTCACTGGAGAGTGAGATTTGGCTCTCAGGTATCTTCATGAAACCGGCGGAGGTGTTGTAGCGGGAGGCGTAACCACCATTTTGCGCCTTGTTCGTGGCAGGATTACCTGCGATGTAGATAGGCGTACCTATCTGTTTCTGCAAGGCCGCGGCGGCAATGTGCCAGCGGCGGATGTCGTTCCAACGGGTACCCTCCAAAGCTAATTCCCAACGGCGCTCGTTTTGCAGAGCTTGGAGCGAGTAGCCGATAGCCGGAAGGCCGGCACGCTCCCGCACCTTATTCATACCGGTGGCATCTCCCTTGAGCTCGGATTGCATCAAGAGAACGTCAGCGAAGCGGATCAATACCAAGTCGTGGATGTTGTCCAAGGCTTGGTTATTCGCGCCTTGCGTCCAGCCATCGATTCCGTACATCTCGTTCTCGAAGGTCTTGAAGTAGCCACTCTCGTCATTGGATGTCTTGCATGCGACAGGAGACCATTTCATGGCATAGTAGTCCGTTTCCTGTACGAAGTCCGCCCAACCGCCTTTGTTATAAGCGGGTAATTTGTCCGTACGATATACGGAAGCGTCGCGACGCATGTCATTTGGTTCTGCGCTTGCCCAATCGTTCACGAAATTCGGTGCTACAGGCCCGGCTCCCCAACCTTGTCCGAAGGGGAAGGTATTTGCTACGTCTTGATCTCCGCGAAGACCGAAATGAAGCGCGTAACCATTGGCGAAAGCGATGGTAGTATTCCAACTGGCCAGCTTATTGAACTTGATGGCGAACATAGATTCCGGGTTGACGGCGTTATCATCCTCTACCCATTTCAATCCTTTTCCGGCGGTGTATTCGAAATCGTTCACCGTGCAACGGTTCGTGTAAGCCCAAAGGCTACGGAAGTCGGATGCTAAGGAATATCCGGAATTGTTCACGCAATCATCGATATAAGAGATCACTTGATCCTTCGTAAGGGTAGAGCCGTCGGCCAAGGTGACGGAGGTCAGCGGGTTGTAAGTGGCGCTGGTCAAGGCGGCTATATCTTCGCCATTCCCGTACATGCCGGTGTAGAACAACCAAGCACGGCCTAACATGGCCTCGGCGGTGTACTTGTCGACGTGTCCTGCCTCAAGGGATGACGTACCTCCACGCCATGCGGGCATGATGTCGGCGGCTGTCTTAAGGTCTAGCAAGATCTGTCCCCAGATCTCGGCGGGGCTTGCCTGTGGCACGTCGCTTGTCTGGGATGTAGTGATTAGGGGTACACGATTGTACATCGAGGCTAGCTCGTAGTAGAAATAGGCACGCATGAAGAGAGCCTCGCCCATCAATTGGTTACGTGCTTCCGTGGAAGGAAAGTCCGGACAGTTATCCAAGGTCTCTATGGCGCTGTTGGCACGGAATACGCCGGCATAACGGTCTTTCCAGAACTGGCGGGTCATGTCGGACTGATAGTTGCAGAGCAGGTCCATGGCCTGCATCAGCTTGTCGTTCGAGCCGCCCCCGCCTAGCGCGTCATCGCTGGCTAGTTGGGCGTAATAAAGGAACGATCTCTCGGGGTTGGCGCAAACGGATGCCATGCTGGCGTAAACGCCTGCTATCATTTGCTGGGCATCGTCGTACGACTCCGGGAATGTAGCGGTTGTCTTCTCTGTGTAATTGGTCGTGTCGAGCATGTCCTCACAACTGGAGAAGGCTACGGCAGCGCCCATACATATTGCATATATTAACTTTTTCATGTTGCTTTTCTCTTAAAATTTAATGTTAACACCTACCATATAAGTTCTGGGTGAAGGATAAGAACCTAAGTCGATACCTCTTGCCCAAGGATTGTCCTCGCGGTAACTATCGTTCGTACCGATTTCGGGGTCCATACCCTTGTATCCCGTGAAGGTGAAGAGGTTCTGGGCGCTTACGTACAGACGTAATTGCGGTAGTGGGCAGTTCTTCCATAGGTTCTTGAAGTCGTAGCCCAAAGTAACGTTCTGGATGCGGAAATAGCTGGCGTCTTCCACGAAGATATCGGATATCTGTTGGAAGTTGACACCTGTGTTACCCGGAACCAGACGAGGATAACGATTGGAGGTTCCCTCACCATGCCAGTACTCAAATACCTCGGAGGTGTAATTCTCCACGTTGCCGTCGGTAAACTTACGATAAGAGCGCATATTTTGTTGTCCGAAGGCCCCATAGGTGGTTACCGCTAAATCGAATCCTTTGTAACCAACGTTGAAGCTTAGACCCATCGTGATATCCGGGTGCGGGTTGCCGACTTCGGTCTTGTCGTCCTCGTTGATCACGCCGTCGCCATTCACGTCTACGAATTTCAAGTCGCCCGGTTGGATGGAGCTACCTTGCAGGGAGTTGGCTGCGTTGCCTTTACAGTTCTTATCCAGATAAGCCTGCACGTCGTCGGCGTTTTGCATGACACCTTCCGTTTTATAGGCCCAGAAATAACCGATCGGGTGTCCTACTTCCATACGGGATACAGGACGTGTGTTCTCGGCCAGTACCTTGTCCGGACCTAGGATGTAACCGTCTTTGTTGTTGATCTGCGTAACCTCGTTCTTGTTATGGGCAAGGTTTAGGTTCACGCCATACGTCCAGTCGCCCTTCTGGTCGTTCCAGCCTAAGCCGATCTCGACACCTTTATTTTCCACGGTACCGCCGTTGATATAGGGAGCGTTCGTTCCGTAAGAGTCTAGGATCGGGGCAACGATCAACAGGTCCTTGGTTTTCTTGTTGTACCAATCGAAGTTCAAGCTCAATCGGCCGCTTAGGAAACGGGCGTCCAGACCAAGGTCTAGCTGCTCGGAAGTCTCCCATGTCACGTCCTCGTTCGGCATGATGCTGGCATAACCGCCTTGCGTGGCCGTACCCTTGTTGTTGCCGAAGGAATATTGTCCGAGGTGGTCGAACGCTACGGTCGAGAAATATTGGAAGTTATCGATATTACAGTTACCGTTCTGACCCCAGCTGGCACGGATCTTCAAGAAGTCCATCCAGTCGTGCGTGCTTTCCATGAAATCTTCATTGCTCACGACCCAACCAGCCGATACGGAAGGGAATGTACCCCAGCGTTTACCACGGGCGAAGTTCGAGGAACCATCCGTACGTAAGATCACGCTAGCCATGTATTTCTCGTTGAAGTTATAGTTGATACGTCCGAAGAATGACGCTAAGGCGTTATCCCCTGTCGGATATCCTTTGGCTGAGGTAGGCTGAGAAGCCATGCTATTGCTGATATAAGCCCGGTCCCAGTCGGAGAACAGAAGGTCGTTCGCCGTTGCCTCCAGATACTCACCCATACCGAAACCGCTCTTCTTGAAGGATTGACCGACTAATACATCGAAGTTGTGTTTCTCGATGTTGAAGGTGTAGCTAAGCGTATTCTCGATCTGCCAGTCCCAACCAGTCGTCATGTTCTGGGTAACCTCATTGGTTAGTTTTTGATCGGTAGAGGTTAGTTTATAAGCCGGACTGTAGCCACGGTAAGAGCTGGAGTTCTGTTTGTAGCTGACCTGTCCTTTATAGACGAGTCCCTTGATTGGTTGTACCTTCAAGTAGCCAACCATAGTTAATCCGTAGTTTTTGCTCTTGTTGTTTCCACGGGAGGAGTTGACCATTGCGGCGATCGGGTTACTCGTATAAGAGTTGTAGTTGAACCAACCGGCCTTGTTCAAGTCGTCATACATATAGTAATCCCCGTTCTCGTTATAGATAGGAACCAGCGGGTTGGCACGTAACATCCAAGAGATGTCGTTACCGTATTGATTACCCTCGGAGATACCGGAAGATTCATTATGATTATAGTACAGGTTCTCGCCGAATGTGATGATATCCAAGTCACCCTCTTTCCACAAAATATGTTCAGAGTTCATGCGAACCGTGAAACGTTGGTAGTCGGAAGCGACCGGCTTGCCTAGCGTACCTTCCTGTTTCGTGTAGGATACACCCGTGGAGAATTTGGAGCGTTCCGTACCACCGGCCAAGTTCAGGGAGTGGCTGGTAGTGATGGCGTTCTTGTTGCGGATTGCGTCAAGCCAGTTGGTACCCTCATCCTCGCCGCTCATGTAACGGTTGTACTGTTCTTGTGACATGTAATTCGTCCACGTGTAAGGTTGGTTACCCGTGTTGAAGTTCAGTTGGTCCATGACTGCCATGTATTCCTTTGCATTCAGCAAGTCCGGCATCTTATATACGTTCTGGAAACCTACATAGCCGTCGTAACTAACCTGTAATTTACCCTGTTTGCCCTGCTTTGTCGTGATCAATACAACACCGTTGGCCGCACGTGAACCGTAGATCGCAGCGGAAGCGGCATCTTTCAATACGTCTAAGCTCTCGATATCGGCGGGACTTAAGGAATTGATGTCGCCTTCGACGCCATCAATAATGTATAGCGGAGTCGTGCTGCCGTTCGTTCCGGCACCACGAATGTTGATATCGAAACTCTTACCCGGCTGGCCGGAGTTCGCTACGATATTGACGCCCGGGCTTTGGCTCTGCAAGGCACCTAGCGGGTTTGTCGTGTTTAATTTTTGGATATTCTCTCCCTTTACTTGAAGGGTAGCACCTGTCACCAACTTTTTCTTTTGTACACCATAACCTACTACCACTACCTCGTCCAAACTCTGTGAGTCCTCTTTCAAGGTGATCTGTAAGTCGGATGTTTGGGCGGTTACGGGAATCTCTTGGGTCATATAACCGATGTAGGAGATCTCTATGATAGAGCCGGGGGCGGCCTCTAAGCTGAACTTACCATCCAAATCGGTTATCACTCCGTTTGTCGTTCCCTTTACGATAACATTGGCACCGATGACTTCCATTCCTGTTGCGTCTTTCACGGTACCAGTGATTCTTTTTGTTTGTTGCATGACTTCCATCGAAGTACTAGGGGCGGCTAACATTTGTGGTATGCCACCTAGCTGGAAGGCCATACATGCGCCTAAAAACAGCGTCGTTTTCTTAATTGTTGAATTCATTATTTTTTACATTAAATCATATAAGGCTAAACTAAAATTCATTTACTCAATAGGGTCATTAGCGGTTAACTGCTAAAAACATTAGATTTTCGGTCCTTCCTCATAGGCAATTGTTTTTTGTTGTTAATATGTATTGTTAATTTCTGTCGCAAAATTACGTCGGATCCCAAGTGCGTTCAAATACTATTTTATCCAAGAATAATACTTTTTTGCCGGAGTGTATTTTTAACACATCGATGGGGTAGCCGTAGGCATGAAAGCCTTTGTGACTGGTCGCAAAGATAGATGTGTGAAGGAAAAGAGAAGGGGGGATTTTGTATAGAAATAGGGGGGGATATGTATTTATCTCTGTTAAAAAGGTCTCTTATACAATGATTTTTGTCTTTTTGTAGTTATCCCGGAACTCTTTGGGAGAGCAGTTTTTCTTTTTCTTAAAGATACGGTTGAAGTTCGAGAGGTTATTGAAGCCGCAGTCATAACAAATCTCCGCGATGGATCGTTGCGTGTCCACCAGCATGCGGGCGGCGTAACCGATACGGATATCGGTGATATAGTCGGAGAGGGTCTTCCCGGTCCTCAACTTGAAGAAACGGCTGAAAGCGGAAGGGGCCATACCTACGAGTTCCGCCAGTTGGTTTAGGCGGATATCCTGTTGGTATCGTTCGTTAATGTAATTTTGTACTTTCTGGATACGACGGCTCTCGGAATGGATATCTGTTATTTTAGCGAATGAGGAGCTGGCCAATACTTTGTAGTTCTCCTCGACAGAAAGCTCATATAAGATGGTTAAGAAGTTGATGACCGCATAAAAGCTTTGCTCCTCGGAAACCAGCTTTTCCAGTAAATGGTAAACCTTCAGGATGGAAGACATCGGGAAACTGATGCCGCATTGGGCTTTCTCCAACATTTTCCGGATACTGTTGAATTGGTTTTTCTCCAATAGATTCTTCCCGAAGAGATCGGGAGAGAACTGGATCGTGATCTCATGGATCAAAGGCGATTTACATGCGTTCTGCTCCCAGACATGCTCCAGTTCTTTCCCGGTTATCAATACTAACTCGTATTCTCCGATCACTTCCGCAGAGTCACCGACCACACGCCTTACCCCCGGAGCGTGCTCAATGAAATTGAGCTCGTACTCCGAGTGGCAATGGATCGGATAGGTAAATTCTGTCTTACGCCGGTCTACGATGTAAAAGCAGTCCTTTTCCGATAGTGGGGTTATCTCGCGGATAATGTCCATTCTCTGTTGACAATTTAGTTAGTGAGCCTCGGTCAGCTCTATGACCTTGCTATGGGCATGAGCCGTAGAGAACACGTTCATTCCTATTTTCATCAAGAAATCTCCGCTGAAGGTACCTCCGTCGGTAACCAAGGTCGATTTCTGGCCCGGCATGAGGTTTATCTCTTGTACCTTATATTTCTTATTCGGGTCCAATCCTTGTAGCTTTACGGGGAAAGTCTTTTCTCCGAAGCGAGGGTGGATATCATAAGCGAATAGGACGGATTTGCTTTTTGCCTTATCCACGTACATCACGGATGAATGGTTGGTATCGTAAGGGGAGACTAGACGGTACAGATCGCCGTCGAGGATCGTGCCCTTTAGACGTTTGTAGTTGGCAACTGCTTCTTGGCAGTATTTCATCTCGTCATCGTTCATTTCCTTCAAGCTGATATCGAAGCCCATCTTACACATCATGGCCACGTCGGTACGGAACTTGATAGAGGTATTCTTGTTCCAGCTAGTCACGTGGGCGCACATTGCCTTTGCCGGGAAGAACTGGGAGAATCCCCATTGGATATACAAACGCTCGATCGGATCGGTGTTGTCGCTGCACCAGAATTCCGTGAAATATTTCAATGCCTCGTAATCACAGCGGGCACCCCCACCGGAGCAAAGCATGATCGGTAGGTGAGGGTATTTCTCGGCTACCCGTTTGAATACGTTATAGACACCTCGTACATGGTCGATATACAATTGATTCTGCTTCTCTTTAAGATAGGGGGAATAGACATTGGTAATCGGGCTGTTGCAATCCCATTTGAAGAAAGCCAGATCCGGATTCTCGATCATGATATTATCCACCACGCTGAATACATAATCCTGTACTTTCGGGTTGCTTAAGTCTAAGACAAGTTGATTGCGATAGTAATAGGTCTCACGATTCGGTAGATGGATCGCCCAGTCCGGGTGTTTCTCGAAAAGTTCGCTCTTGGGGTTTACCATCTCCGGCTCGATCCAGATACCGAATTTCACGCCGGCATCTTTAGCGACCTGCACCAGATGAGGAATGCCGTTTGGCAACTTATCGTGTGTAACCTCCCAATCGCCCAATCCGGCCTTATCGTTTTGACGAGGGTATTTATTAGCGAACCAACCATCATCCAGCAAAAACATATCTACACCTAGATGCTTGGCTTCTTTCATTAGTTCCTCCAATTTCTTCTCGTTGAAATTGAAACCGGTCGATTCCCAGTTGTTCAGTAGGGTAAGTCGATCGCCTTTACCATCCTTGATCTGGTAATTACGTGCCCAATCATGGATATCACGACTGGCTTTTCCGGTTCCTTGGTTACTCAACGTAAAGATAAACTCAGGGGTGACGAACCATTCGTTCGGTTTCAATTCATAGGCGGACGCATAGGGATTGATGCCGGAGATGACACGAAGGTTACCGGCGTTGTCCACCTCGAACGTAAAGCGGTAGTTTCCAGTCCAACCTATCGTTCCCATTAAAACATCTCCTGTATTCTCGCTGGCCGGGGCACCTAACCCAATCTCAAAAAACGGGTAAGCGTGCATGGCGGCACGGGAGCCTAGTTTCGTATCGATAATCTTTTTCCCGAATTTCAAGTCTTGGCTGCTCATCTGTACTTCTTTGGCCCAGTCACCGCTAAACTCGGTCAATACATAGCGAGGACTCTCGAAATAAAGCATATTGGAAGCGTATTGGGTAATCGTGACCGGTTTTTTCTCCATATGACGAATCTCAGTCCAAGCCTTGATCACGTTTTCTTTAGCGAAGGTTACATAATGTAATTTAGCCTCCACTGGGTATACATCGTCTTTCAGGGAGATAATTGTCTCCGTAACGTTATTGTCTAGTTTCTTAGATTCGCTGGAAACATACTTGAATATGCTAGTCATGTTTCCGTCGTTATGCTGGATGGCGAAAGCTGGTTCGAAATAATCTTCCGCTCCTGAGCAAGGATATACTTCCCATCCACGGGTTGATACGCTGCCATCCGTTCCGGCTTGGATATTCCATGAGAGGTTCTCAAATTCGGATTCGTTTACTAATTTATTCCCTAGATAAGTTTGGTAGAGCCGTCCATTGGGGGCTACTTGTAAAATCAAGTCCGTCTCATTGGTTGAGATTAAGATCATCTTTTGATCGGCGGCTTTTACGAATGGCAAACAAAAACACAAAAGGATAACTGTAAGTAATAGATTTTTCATGGTAAATTATTTGAATGTGTAAATAGTAGAGACGTAGCGTGCCACGCCTCTACTAGAATACATATTGTAATTAATTCTGCTCTTTCAGGATCACGTCGTGAGCGCCACCCTCAACGATACTCGTAGAGGAGACAAGCGTGATCTTGGCATGCTGCTGCAACTCTTGGATAGAGATGGAACCACAGCTACACATCGTAGCGATCATCTTACCCAATGTTACGTTTAAATTATCTTTCAATTTTCCGGCATACGGTACATAGCTGTCCACGCCTTCCTCGAATTTCAAGGATTCGTTCCCACCCATGTCATAGCGCTGCCAGTTCTTCGCACGGTTAGAGCCCTCACCCCAATACTCCTTCACGAAGTTGTTTCCGATTTTCATCTTCTTCGTAGGCGACTCGTCGAAGCGGGCGAAATAACGGCCCATCATCAAGAAATCGGCACCCATAGCCAACGCCAATACCATATGGTAATCGTGTACCAGACCACCATCGCTACAGATAGGGATATAAACGCCGTGTCTTTTGAAATACTCGTCACGAGCTTTCGCTACGTCGATCAAGGCGGTAGCCTGTCCGCGACCGATACCTTTCTGCTCACGGGTGATACAGATGGAACCACCACCGATACCTACCTTGATGAAATCCGCTCCGGCGTCAGCCAAGTAGTTGAAACCATCTTGGTCAACCACGTTTCCGGCACCAACCAGTACCTTGTCTCCGTAGGTATCCTTGATCCAGTGCAAGGTCTCGTACTGCCATTCGGAATAGCCGTCGGAAGAGTCGATACACAATACGTCAACGCCAGCCTCTACCAATGCCGGAACACGTTCCTTATAGTCGCGGGTGTTGATACCGGCACCTACTAATAATTTCTTATCACCGCCGGATAACTCTTTCGGGTTCTCACGGTGGCTATCGTAGTCCTTGCGGAATACGAAGTATTGAAGCTTCTGATCCTTGTCGATGATTGGCAATGTATTCAACTTATGATCCCAGATAATCTGGTTCGCCTCTTTCAAGGTCATGCCTAGCTCGCCAACGATTAGTTTAGCGAACGGGGTCATGAAATCTTTCACCTTCATGTCGATCGGGTCTTTGCCTTCACGGTAATCGCGACTGGTTACCATACCTAGCAATTTGCCGTTAGGCGTACCATCATCTGTCACACCAATCGTAGAATGTTCTGTCCGGCGGACTAGCTCAAGCACGTCGGCCAAGGTATTCTCGGGCGTAAGGTTAGAGTCGCTGATAACAAATCCGGCCTTGAATTTCTTTACTTTGCGAACCATATCCGCTTGGCTCTCGATCGGTTGCGAGCCGAAGATGAAGGAAAGTCCTCCGTTGCGAGCCAACTCGATTGCCAGTTTAGGGCCGGAAACCGATTGCATGATCGCTGAAACGAAAGGAATATTTAATTCAATAGCGGATTTCTCGCCAGACTTGAATTTCACAAGCGGCGTTTTCAATGAAACGTTTGCGGGAATACATTCTTTGGTGGTTAAACCGGGAATAAGTAAATACTCACCAAATGTTCTCGATACATCGTTTAAGTAGATTGCCATAAGATTTTATATTTACAGGATGAGTTTTTTTAATTGTGCAAAAGTAGCGATTTCTGTTCATATATGAATCACATGTTTACATGAAATGTTCGAAATATGCGTCCCGCAACATTTATAGTTATGGATTTGTTATTAATGTAGATTTAAAAAGGAGGAAAATATGAGAGTTGTAGTTGATAAGGCTCAATCCAGAGGGTATGCGAATCACGGTTGGTTGAAAACACATCACACGTTTAGTTTTGCTAATTATTACAATCCGGAAAGGGTTCATTTCGGGATGCTACGTGTATTGAATGATGATTCCGTGGCGCCGGGTGAGGGATTCGATATGCATCCACATAAGAATATGGAGGTTATCTCCATCCCGTTAAAGGGATATTTACGCCATGGGGATAGCATAAAGAATAGCGAGGTGATTACGCCGGGAGATATTCAGGTGATGAGCGCCGGTACCGGTATCGTGCATAGTGAGTTCAACGACAGCGGTAATGAACAATTGGAGTTCTTGCAAATATGGGTATTTCCCCGTGAGGAGAATACCAAGCCTCATTATGCCAGTTATGACGTGCGTCCGGTTACTTCGGAAAAGAATAAGTTGTCCTTGATCATCGCTCCGGATGGTAGCGCTCCTGCGTCGATCAACCAAGACGCTTGGTTCTCTTTAGGAAACCTAGATGCCGGTCAAGTAAAGGAGTATAAGCTACATAGTAAAAATAATGGGGTTTATTTATTCGTGATCGACGGAGAGGGGGAGGTAAGTAATACGATCCTGTCTAAGCGTGACGGGGCCGGATTCTGGGAAACCGAAAGCATTACGATAGAAGTCTTGAAGCACGCTAAAATTCTTTTGATAGAAGTTCCGATGATGAAATAAATGTTGATAGGTTAGTGCTAGCGGGTATCTTAATAGTTGATGTAACAAAGCTATTAGGGTACCCGCTCTTTCTTTTTAATGTTTTATCGGTTTATCCGTGAAGTAATCGATCATCTGTAAGATCGCCCGGCTACAAGCTGGACAGAATGGAGCGTAATCACGCATCATACAGTGATCCATCGGGCGATAAATGCCTTTAGCGATGTAACCGCCTCCCTCGAATACGCCTGCCTTATCCTTATGGGCGTCATCTAATGGGGTAGGTATCGGTGTATTAGTCGGTAGAAGATCTTTCCATTTAGCATCGAAGTTAACCAAGGTCGTGATGTTCGGTTCCCAAGGCTCGTACTTCAAATTATAAAAATCTTGATAAGCGACCTCGGAACTGAAGTATTCATCGGCTAGGCCGGCGAAACTATGTCCGAACTCGTGAACGAATACGACCGGGGTACGTGGGTTATCGGCGGTTCCCATGGCATAAAAATTATACATACCGCCACCACCGTAAGCGTCCGTGTTTACCAAGATGAAGATTGCGTCGCAAGGAGCGTTCCATACGGCGTCACGTATAGATTTCATATCCGGGGTGGTTAAATAGCGATCTACCCCAAACGTATAATAGCCGGAATTCAATGCGGTATTCTTGAATATACCTTTACCGGATACATCTGTTCCCGATTCTTCCGAAACGGCATCTACCGCCCAGACATTGAAATCTTCCCGGCGAGTGTCATAAGGCGGGGTTTTAAACAATGCCTCCGTAAAACGTTTGGCATCAGCTACGAATTTCTCTTGCTCATCCGCCGTATAACCTTCCGCTAAGAATACGAGGTCTACTTTCCCGGAGGAATCCCCGTTATATTGGATTTTTGTGATCCGGTTTTCCTTGAGTTTCCCCCGGTCAATAAAAATACTGGCCGGATCAATCTCTTGTTTCAATAAAGGATGGAACTGCATGTCGGCCTTGTCTCTTGCCGTAATCTCAATGATGACAGGAGCTTTCGGATAGGGGATAGAGATGCTATTTGTCCAAGATTGTGTCTCGGTCTTCGCTTGCTCCGTACTTCTCCATTCTTCGAATAACGTATTGAATCCTCGTGAGTAGATCAACTCTTTACCGGCTTTATCATATACATTAATATAATACCCTCCATAACCAAACGGATCGATTAAGTTTTTGACCGGCCCCGCCCAGACAGGTTCTTCCCGGAGTTGTTGTATGGCGGCGGCTTGGAAATCCCAATTCCCACTCAATGCGAAATCAATCCGGAGACTTTTCTTCGTGAAGTGTTTTTCAAAATTAGTTTGCGCCAGACAAGTGAAACTGTAAAGAATGGCGAATAATAATAAGGTTATTCTTGCTCTCATAGATCTATAATATTTATCATGTGTCAACTTTATGACGCAAATGTATATTATTTTTTTATAGATTTACTATGATTAGCGTATTGTTTGGACATCTCGCATATCTCGGGAAAGTGTAAACGATTGTCTCAATAGTATAAAAAAGGGGGCCTAGCCCCCTTTCTTGCAATATATCAATGATGGCTTAAATAATTAGAGACTCCTGCGTTTGTCGCTTTCATGGCGTCTTTTCCTTTGGACCAATTTGCCGGGCAAACCTCGCCATATTCTTCGAAGTGCTGTAAGGCGTCGACCATACGGAGAGCCTCGTCTACGTTACGGCCTAATGGTAAATCGTTGATTACATAATGACGGATCAAGCCCTCTTTGTCAATCAGGAACAGACCCCGGTAAGCGACCGGATTTCCTCTGGAGATAAGTTCTCCACTTTCGTTCGTAATATAATCAGCGGCCAATACGCCAAAGTTTTCAGAGATGGTTTTGGAAAAATCGGATACGAGTGGATAAGTCACCCCATGGATACCTCCTTTATTCTTATCTTGGTTTAACCATGCGAAATGAGAAAATTGAGAATCGACGGAGCAACCAACCACCGCTACGTTACGTCTTTCGAATTCCTGTAACTTTTGTTGGAAGGCATGTAATTCTGTCGGGCAAACGAATGTAAAGTCCATCGGATAGAAAAACATGACTACATACTTCTTGCCTACATATTGTTCCAAAGAGAAATCCTCGATGATCTCATTGCCATTCACTACTGCCGGAGCGTGGAATTCCGGTGCCTTTTTACCTATTAATGCTTTCATATTATAATTAATTTGTTTGTTAAGTAACAAGCGTAAGTGAAGGTTTGTTGTTGCTTTTTAGTAAAGAGACTGATTTTCTTGTGAAATAGACCTAAAGTTTATGCTTTAAAATTTCTCTGATTTTCAAAGATTTTATTTCTTTGTAACTTATTGATGTTAATAAAGAAAGTATATGGAGGTTTCCGAGGTAAAACAGCGTTTGCTGACAGATTTTTTTACATATTATCCCATGGGAGGTGCTCTGTATGATAAAAACGGTGCGCTAATTGATATAAATAAGTCCTTAAACGAGAAATTTCCTTTTACGAATGAAGCGGACTTCTTATTAAATAATCTTTTTCGTACAGATTTGTTGACCGATCTTCAAAAACAATATCTGCGTGGGGGAAGCGTGGTTTCCGGTTCTTTGCCTGTACCGTATTCTATCATCCCCTCAATGCATGAGAATAGAGAGATTCTTGGATATACCTTATTATTAACGGGTAATCCGGCGGTCGGGCAGGAGGCAGCCGGTTATGACCGGGAATTGAAGGAATTGACGGACATGTCGCAAAAGATGGCGGAAGCGGTTCCTGATACGATCCTTTTGGTAAACAAGCAACTGGTTGTAGAGAGGATTATCGCTTATGCTATGGAGACTTGTATAACACCAGAGTCGATCAATCGGCGTATCGATGATCTTCCGGGTTTCATTTATCCGGATGAGACTAAGCGTCGTGTGGCTGCGATCGTGCAAAGTTGCTTGAATAAGTCGGAGATCATGAATTTAGATTTATCGATTCCGGGACATAACGCTCCGATCGTTTATTTTAAACTACGGTTGGTACCTGTACATGACCGGTATGTGATTATTTATATACGGAATGTATCGGAGCTCGTTGAGCAGGAGAAAGCGAATGAGGCGTTAAGCAGTAAGTTGTCCGAAAGTCGGATGATGATGGAGCTTGCTTTGCAGAATAGCAAGATTACGACTTATTCTTTTAATTTCAGCCGATTTAAGTCTTGCGATAAAGTACATTGTAACCGTTGTTTCCAGTTTTATGGCACGACCAATAGTTTATTGAAACGTAATCAGTTCATCTGTCAGGCTTTGCCGCAACTTCGTCACCCGGACGATTCTGGCGACTTTTTCTATCTATTCAATACGATCCGTACGAATAAATTGGATGAATATAAAATAGATTTTCGTCTAAAGAACGATGATAACACCTATCGGATCTATGAGGTGATCGGTAAGACGCATGAAAAGGATGAAAATGGTTTCCCGAATTTGATTGTTGGCTGTATGATCGATGATCAAGAACGATTGGAGTTTGAGGAAGACTTGATCTTAGCCAAGGAAAAAGCGGAGGAGGCGGATATGCTTAAGTCGACTTTCTTAGCGAATATGACCCATGAGATCCGTACACCGTTGAACGCTATTGTCGGTTTCTCTGATTTGTTAGGAGTGGAGGAGGATTCGGAATTGCGCCAAAATTATATTAGTTTAATCAAGATGAACAATGATTTACTTTTAAGTATAGTAAATGATGTTTTGGATATTTCCAGAATCGAGTCTGATATGATGACGTTTACTTATATGGATGTTTATTTACCTTCCTTTATGAAAGATCTATATAACTCCATACAATTACGTAGACCGGAAGGGGTGGAAATGACCTTGGATGCATGTCCCGATATCATATTTAATATAGATCGAAATCGATTATGGCAAATCTGCATGAATTTATTGACGAATGCGGTTAAGCATACTAAAAAAGGTCGTATTTGGTTTGGGTATACGCTTGAGGCTGAGGAGAAAATGATTAAGTTTTATGTTTCGGATACAGGTTGTGGCATTCCCAAGGATGAATTAGATAATATCTTTGCTCGGTTCGTGCAATTAAGCGATTTTGAGCAAGGAGTCGGATTGGGATTAGCAATTTGTAAAGGTCTGGTATTAAAAATGGGCGGTAATATTTCTGTGATGTCCGAAGAAGGATTTGGTTCTACATTTATTTTCACTTTACCTATGAAAAGACCCAATAGTTGGAAAAACTAGTGAACAATACTCTTTGAAATTCGGTTGTCTATATAAGAGATGATTTAGGTTGTAGTCAATTTCCATAATAAGCATTAACTTATATATGCTTTTGGTTTATGTTTTGCCATAAGAAATTCTGGACTTATGGCCTAATCTTTTTGTATCATACCAGTAATCAAAGATTTTATATGACGAAAATAGAAATAAAGAATTTATCTATTCTTTTCGGCCCGGAGAAAATGCGTGCGAAAAGAATGCTAGTAGCGGGAAAAAGTAAACAAAACATTTTGAAAGAAACGGGTTGCACGGTAGCTGTACGTAATGCGAACCTAAAGATTGAGGAAGGGGAGTTATTTGTGATAATGGGACTTTCCGGAAGTGGAAAATCTACGCTGTTACGTTGTATTAACCGATTGAACGAGCCCTCTTTGGGAGAAGTCTTTATCAACGGAAAAAACATAACGACTTCCTCGGATAAAGAATTATTGGATATACGGCGTAAGGAAATGGCTATGGTTTTCCAGCATTTTGGATTGCTGCCCCATCGCACGGTATTGAGTAATATCGCTTTTGGCTTGGAGTTACAAGGGGTTCCTAAAAAAGAAAGAGACCAGAAAGCTGTGGAAAGTGTAGCCCTAGTAGGGTTAAAAGGATACGAGAACCAGAAGGTTAGCGAGTTGTCTGGAGGTATGCAGCAACGTGTCGGATTGGCCCGTGCGATCGCAAATGATCCCGAGGTGCTCTTGATGGATGAGGCTTTTTCTGCCTTAGACCCATTGATCCGTGTACAGATGCAGGATGAGCTATTGAAACTACAAGAGAAGATGCAAAAAACGATCATCTTTATTACGCATGATCTTGACGAGGCGATTAAGTTGGGGGATCGTATCGCCATTATGAAAGACGGGGAGGTCGTGCAAGTAGGTACCCCTGAGGAGATCTTGACAGATCCGGCCAATCATTATGTCTCTAGATTTACGGAAAATGTAGATCGTGGACGTATCGTTACGGCCTCATCGATTATGATAACCCAGCCGGTTGTCGCTCGTATCCGTAAAGATGGCCCGGAGACCGTGTTGAGGAAAATGAAAGAGAAAAACTTATATGTATTGCCGGTCGTGGATGGGAATAGGCAATTTCTGGGCGAGGTTCGTTTGAAAGATGTCTTGGCTCTTCGGAAAGCAGGGAATCATGATCTCTCATCGATTGTGATGAAAGAGGTGCCTTCGGTTCTGGAAAACACGACGGTTGAGGATATGCTTCCTTTGTTACCGGAGATCCGGCAGGCCTTACCGGTCGTTAATGAGGCCAACCAATTGGCTGGCTTGGTTTCTACTTCATCGATTATAATCGAGATGACGGGGAAGGATAAAGAGGAAATAGATCAAATTGTTCAAAATGCGATAGAATTATGATAAATATAGGAAAATATATAGAGATTGCCATTAATTGGCTGACTGAGCATTTCGCTCGTTTTTTTGATGTGATAAATGATGGGGTCGGAGGATTTATCGATGCTTTTCAAGATGGGCTGACTTGGATTCCGTTTTATGTGATGATTTTGGGCTTGGCATTGTTGGCTTGGTTCAAGGCAGGAAAAGGAGTCGGCGTGTTCACGGCATTGGGTCTATTGTTAATTTACGGAATGGGTTTCTGGGTGGAAACGATGCAGACTTTGGCCTTGGTACTGTCTTCTACCATCATCGCCTTGATGATCGGAGTTCCGTTAGGAATTTGGACCGCACGCAGTGATCGGGCGGATAAGATCATCCATCCGGTCTTGGATTTGATGCAAACGATGCCGGCTTTCGTCTACTTGATACCAGCCGTTTTGTTTTTTGGTTTGGGACCGGTACCCGGCGCTTTCGCAACGGTGATTTTCGCCATGCCTCCGGTTGTACGGCTGACCGATCTGGGAATCCGTCAAGTCCCGGCCGATATTGTGGAGGCTACCCGCTCATTTGGCGCTACTTCCTCTCAGTTGCTTTATAAGGTGCAATTGCCATTGGCTTTGCCTACGATCATGACGGGAGTGAATCAAACGATCATGCTTTCACTTTCTATGGTAGTGATAGCGGCCATGATCTCGGCAGGAGGATTGGGTGAGATTGTCTTGCGAGGAATTACGCAAATGAAAATAGGTTTAGGTTTCGAAGGAGGTATAGCGGTCGTTATCTTGGCTATTATCTTGGACCGTATTACGCAGGGCTGGGCGAAAGGTAAAGTGAATAAACAAAAGAAATAAGAAACATAGAAAAGAAAGAAATAGATATATGAGACGATTTACGATTATTATTGGATGCTGTATGCTTTTAGTGACCTTACAATTTATTTTCAGTTGTGTGGATAGCAAGGATCGAAAGAAAATATCGATAGCGTACGCTAATTGGGCGGAGGGCATCGCTATGACCAACTTAGCCAAAGTGATATTAGAGGATCAAGGATATCGGGTAACATTAAAAAATGCGGATATCGCCCCGATCTTTACTTCTGTCGCTTCGGGAAAAGCGGATGTGTTCATGGATGCATGGTTACCGGTGACCCATGCGGATTATATGGAACAATACGGTGACCGGCTTGAGACACTCGGAACGGTTTATGAGCATGCGAAATTGGGCTTGGTAGTTCCGGAGTACGTTACCATTCGTTCCATCGAGGATTTGAATGCCCATAAAGATCAGTTTAAAGGTGAGATTATAGGGATCGATGCCGGCGCCGGTTTGATGAACTCGGCGGATAAGGCGGTTCAAGATTATTCTTTGGATTTTGATTTGAAATCTTCCAGTGGGGCTACGATGGTCGCTTTCTTGAAGAAATCGATTGATGCGAACGAATGGATCGTGGTTACCGGATGGACCCCTCATTGGATGTTCTCACGTTATCCGTTAAAATTCTTGGAAGACCCGAAAGAGGAATTTGGAGACTCGGAGCATATCGAGGTTATCGCTACGAAAGGATTCTCTGAGAAAGATCCATATGCAGCCTCTTTTTTCAAGAACTTTAAGTTAACCGATGAACAACTGAGCGAATTGATGTATTATATGGAAGACGGGACACGTACGGAATCGCGATCAGCCCGTGCTTGGCTTGAAAAACATCCTGAGATAATCAAATTATTCTTACCTTCGCAGGAGAATCAATTGAATGGGAGCCATGAGACAAATTAAGGGAGTCATATGTATTTTAATAAGTATCGTTATGTGTTGGTCTGCTTCAGCCGCAAACAATAAACGTTATGTGAATATCGTATTTATCGGGAATAGTATCACGTTTGGCGCCGGGTTACCGAAGCCTGTCCATGATGCGCCTCCTGTAAAGGCTGCGTTGTTTTTAAGCAAGTGCCCGGAAGTGGCTTCAGTCAAGTATTCCAATAGAGGACAGAGCGGATGCACTACCGTTGATTATTTGCCGGATACGAATACGCTTTTCCCGTGGGCCGTACGTGCTGCCGATAAATTTAAGGATGAGACTTGGGCGGATTTGGTATTCTCTATTATGCTGGGGACGAACGATAGCGCAATAGAAGGCACGAACGGCTGCCCGGTAGCGCCCGAGCGGTATTATGAGAATATGAAGACAATTATCAATCGCTTATTAGCTTTATACCCGAATTGCCGTATTGTGGTGCATCGTCCTTTATGGTATAGCCCGAATACGTATAATGGGGCTAAATATTTGGAAGAAGGCTTACGAAGGCTCCAAGATTATTATCCGCAAATACAACGATTAGTCGATTATTATGCGTCTCATTTTCCCGGACAAGTCTTTCTGGGAGATACGAAGGGATTTGATTACTTTAAGGAAAACCATTTGACAGATTTCCAAGCGGAGAAGGGTAACGCCAGAGTGTTCTATCTTCATCCGAATGAGAAAGGAGCAGTCCGGTTAGGCGAATTGTGGAGTGAGGCGATTCGTCAGGCTTTAGGGCTTTGACCTCTATAAAAAAGCCATGTCATCCCAAGAAGACGACATGGCTTTTTAGGCCCATTTATAGGCATGACAAGCAGGTATTCGTTTATCTTTTTCCTAATCGATGATCCATTAATACGGCATGATGTTCTCCGTATAATTTAAGTTTCTCGACAATATTTTTCGCTGTAGCCTCTTCCTCTACCTGTTCCCGGACGAAACCCCATAGGAAATCTTGTGTCGCCTTGTCTTTCTCTTCGGAAGCGATATCGACAATCTTGTCGATTGATCCGGATACATGCACCTCATGCTCGTAGATATGCTGGAAAATCTCCAACGGCTCTCCCCATGCTGTGGGAACGGAATTAATTACTCCGATCGTCACTTGTCCGCCACGCTTGATGGAGTAATCGATCATTTTATAGGCATGTTCAAGTTCCTCTTGCGATTGTTTTAACGTCCAATGCGCAAAACCATCCAGCCCTATCTGAGTGAAATGTACCGACATGGATAAATATAGGTTGGATGACCACATCTCCATGTTGATTTGCTCGTTTAGAGCATCTGATAATTTTCTGCTTAAAATCATAATGGCTTATTCTATTTTATGTTGTTTATAAATAGAACAAGCCATTATCGGTTTTGTT
Source organism: Parabacteroides sp. CH2-D42-20 (assembly GCF_003670185.1). NCBI lineage: Bacteria > Pseudomonadati > Bacteroidota > Bacteroidia > Bacteroidales > Tannerellaceae > Parabacteroides > Parabacteroides sp. CH2-D42-20. Next base: position 107,359 of record NZ_RAYG01000022.1, read on the forward strand.
GAGTTTTTACGAAGGAAAGTGTATCGAGGTTATTTGATCTCGATTATTTTCTCGGCCATTTTAGCCTCTTCCTCAGTTCTTTTCGGTATGCTGATACTCAAGACGCCGTTCTCAACCTTCGCCTCAATCTTGTCTTTCTCTACATTGTCAGGCAAAACCATGGTTTGTTGGAACTTGCTATAAGAGAATTCGCGTCTCAGATAGCGTCCGTCTTTCTTATCCTCATTCTTTTCTTCTTTTTTCTCCATAGATACGACCAAGTTGTTGTTCTCATCGATCTTGATGTTGAAATCGTTCTTCGTCATACCGGGAGCGGCTACCTCAACTCGATAATCCTTATTGGATTCTATCACGTTGATGGCTGGAGCTGTAGAGTTTGCTTTTATCATCCAGTCGTTGTCAAATAAATCATTGAATACATACGGTAACCAATTTTGACTTCTTCTCATCGGTGTCATAATACAGTCCTCCAATTATTAGTTAAACATTCTATTTACTATTCTTATTTCTGAACTCGTCCTTTTTAATCTCGAATTCGCTATAGATACTTCAAATGGTATGCCAATCAGATAATGTGTGTGTTAACTCGGATGAAAGAGATTGAATAAGGTTTAACCCACGCATGGGGAACTTATGTTTCGGGGGATGCGGGTGCAGGGAATAATATCTTTTAGAAACTGGAATAAGATACAATGAAACGGGAATCTGTAATATTGGCATAATATACGTTATTTTGGCACGATAGAATGACGGACTGGATAATAACTTTTATCTTTAGACGTTTTTAATAGTAAATCGGTTCGTATATGAGAAAAAAGATAGAGCTGTTTGGACTGCGAATGAAAGCTGCGGTACAGAGCCATCCGGTAGAGGTGTCGCTTTCGGTTTTGGCCTGTGCGATGGGATGTTATGATTATGAAAGCGAGGGTAGTTTTTTCGACATGGTACTACAGTATATGCCAGTTGTTTTCTTGTTTGTTTATACCTTGAACAGGTGTTGCGCGAGGATGAGGAGACGTTTGTTGTATTATTTCTCGGCGTTGTTATGGATTCCTTTTTTAATGATGCCGGTAGAGCGATCTTTCTCTTCTACGCATCTGGTTTCGTTGATCATTGTGATACTCGTTTATTTGGGAAGTGGATGGATGAAAGATAACAAGCGCTTTGTGGAAAATACGCTTTTCTTTGTCCGGTCGCTTTTATATGCGGGCGGGCTTTCGGTGGTTATTTATCTGTTGTCCGGATCGATCTATAAGTCAATCCAATATATTTTCGAGATCTGGCAAGATGAGGCAGAAAGAATAATCGCTTATACGGCCTTTGTCGTTTTTAGCATCATTTTCCCACTATTGTTCTTGATGTTTAATGAACGAAGGGAGCGCTCTTGGCTTCCTTCCAAGAGCAAGCTATTTGATGTTTTGCTAAACTATGTGCTTTCTCCGGCATTGCTTATTTATGCGGTGATCTTGTATCTGTATTTTATTAAGATCGCTGTCCTGTGGTCATTGCCTAAGGGAACGGTTGCTTCTATAGTGGTAAGTTTTACTGCCGCCGCGTTTATATTAAAAGGATGTCAGGTTTTTCTTACCCGGAGGTATTACGATTGGTTTTATGATCATGCCAGCCTTGCCGTGTTTCCGGCGTTGGTGATGTTTTGGATAGGCACGCTTTATCGGATTCGTGAGTATGGGTTTACCGAACCAAGGGTTTATTTAGTTGTCGTGGGGTTGATATTGACCGGGGCTGCCGTTTTATTTTCCGTCAAACGTTGGGCATCTTATTTATACGTAGCCTGTTGGGCGATCCTTTTGCTGGCGAGCGTAACTTATATCCCGGGGATGACGGCCAAAAATATTGAACATATCTCCCAAATGTCTCGAAAAGATGATCCGATAAAGAAGTCTTGGGAGGTGGAGTATATTCATATTTCCTCGGATAAGCCGGTTGATATCCGGGGATATAATACAATGGCGAGCTTACGGAGTTATAAAATGAGCGATGCTGCTCGGTTAGTGGCGGAGAATGATACGATCGCGGTTTTCGATGAAGAGGATGTCTTGGTCTATCAAAAATCCTATGATGGTTTTTTGGACGGGCAATTGCGGAAAGTCGGGCTTTCGCGGCTGGCTCCTATCCCAGAGTCCGTCTATCCCGATCTTCTCCGGATCGATATGGATTCATCCGCCATTATTTTGGAGGCGATAGACTTGCGGAGAGATTCCGCCAATCATATTAACTATATCATAGGATCATGTTATCTAAAACAGTAAAATTGTATGTCTAGAAGTAAGGAATTGATTTTATTGGCCCAGCGTATCTGGGCCTTGTCTCAGACGGGGTTGGTTTATTCATTAAGCGAGTACGATACGGAACGTTATGAAGAGTTGAGCCGCCTAAGTGATGAGATAACGGCTCTGGCTACCGGATTGAAGCCCGATGATGTGGCGAGTGGTTACCGCCCGGCCCAAGAGTATGTAACCCCGAAAGTCGATATCCGTGCGGTTGTCTTTAACGAGAAAGACGAGATTTTGCTGGTCCGTGAGAAAATGGACGGATGTTGGTCGTTGCCCGGCGGATGGAGCGATGTGGGGTATTCCCCGAAAGAGGTAGCGGCGAAAGAGGTGAAAGAGGAGACGGGCTTGGATGTGCTTCCGGTCCGCTTGCTGGCCGTGATGGATATGAGCAAGCATCCGCATCCCGCTATACCTTATTATGTATATAAGTTTTTTATCCTTTGCGAGTTAAAGGGCGGATCGTTTACCGAGACTTTCGATATCTTGGGGAAAGGTTTCTTTGGATTGGAGGAGTTGCCCCCGTTGTCCTTGGAGCGTGTGCTGCCGGAGCAGATCCAACGGATGTATGCCTATTATAAGCATCCGGGCAAAGATGTTTATCTGGATTAAGGATACTTTTGTACCTTCGCGACTTCATTTTAAAAACAATGTTATGAAAAGATATTGTCAGACCTTGGATCTGAAAGAGGATGAGCAGTTGATAAAAGAGTATTGCTATTGGCATTCGCCGGAACATATTTGGCCGGAGATACCGGAAGGAATCCGTGCGGTAGGGATCTTGAATATGGAGATTTACCGTTTGGGAACCCGGTTGTTCATGATCGTGGAGACGCCGGATGATTTTGATTGGGATGTGGCGTTCGCCCGTTTGGCGACGATGGATAAGCAAGCGGAATGGGAGGACTTCGTGGCGAAGTATCAGAAAGCCGCTCAGGGAAGCTCCTCGTCGGAGAAATGGCAGTTAATGGAATGTATGTTTAAATTGCCGGGCGCGAGTAAATAGACGGAAGGATGGAAAAACAAAAGAAACAGTCGCTGGTGGCCGCCCCGGGAGGGAAATCTTATTTGGTCCCGTTTGTCTTGATCACGAGTTTGTTCTTGCTTTGGGGATTTGCCCACGGACTCTTGGATGTGCTGAACAAGCATTTTCAAGGAGTCTTCACGATGACCAAGGCAGAGAGCGGTTTGGTGCAATTCTCTACGTATATCGCTTATTTCTTGATGGCGTTGCCGGCGGGAGCGTTCATGAAACGTTACGGATATAGGAAAGGGATTATCATGGGTTTGCTATTGTTCGCTATCGGAGCTTTCGGGTTTATCCCGGCGGCTTTTTTGCATTCGGCTACGCCTTTCCTTATCGCCTTGTTTGTGATCGCTTGCGGGCTTTGTATCTTGGAGACGGCGGCGAATCCTTATTCTACGATATTGGGGCCGTCCGCTTCCGCCGCCCAACGGCTGAACTTATCCCAGTCTTTTAATGGATTAGGTTGGATATTGGGGCCTTTGGTTGGTGGTTTGTTGATATTCGGGGCACCGGAGGGAGATTCGATGGCGTTGACTAAACCTTATATCTTGGTAGGTGGTATCGTCTTGTTCGTAGCGTTGCTCTTCTTTTTCACGAAGTTGCCGGAAATTAAGCCGGAAGAAGAGAAGGAGGTGACCGCTATTGTCGAGGAGAAACCCGCTGCCTCCATATGGAAACGTAGGCAGTTTGTACGTTCCGTGGTCGCCCAATTCTGTTATTGCGCCGCGCAGACGGGAATCTTCGGGTTCTTTATTAATTACGTGACGGAGATGGACCCGGGTATCAGTAATTTGCGAGCGTCTCGTATTTTGGCATTCGGTGGAATGGCTTTGTTTATGATCGGGCGTTTGAGCGGTAGTTTTACGATGAAGTGGTTGGCTCCGGGCCGCTTGCTGACTTGGTATTCTTTGTTGAGTGCCGTTTGTATGGCTTTGGTGGTGGCTTCCGTAGGTACGCTTTCACTATACGCTCTTTATTTATCCTTTTTCTTCATGTCCATCATGTTCCCTACGATTTTCGCGTTGGGGCTGGAAGGTATGGGCGTTTATACCAAGAAAGCCTCTTCTTATATCGTGATGGGAGTTGCCGGCGGCGCTTTCAGTCCGATGCTGATGGGATATATTGGCGAGGAGAATATGGCGCTGGGCTTCATCGTCCCGTTGATCGCTTTCTTGTATATCTTGTATTTCGCTATCAAATGCAAGCGGTAAATTTGGAATGCTGTTTTTTACTTATGGAATCCGGATAATAAACCAGTATGGCTTGTGTATGAAGGCTTGGGTTTCATGGGATAAATGTTACGCTCAAGCAATATCTGCTTATCTATATCGTTTTCATTTTAAATAAAATAAAAGAGAGTGGATATGAATAAAGGTTTGTTTTTGTGTGGGCTATTTATAGCTCTATTTCTGGCTGGTTGTGGGGATGATGAGGTTAAAATCGCTAATCCTGTTACTTTATACTCAAGGCCGGATACGATTCATCTGGGGGGTGACTTAGGGATGGATTCCATATTGGTGAAGGGCTTCACGGCTTGTGAGGCGTATGACGCGAAATGGGGAACATTGCCGGAGGTTGTTGCGCGCGAGTTTGATATGAATGCCTCTTATCTCTATTTCTCGTATGAGGCAAAGGTGGTTTTATTGGAAGATAGCATTTATGATATAGGTATAGGACACTTTTTGGATGAGAAAGCGGGATTCTCGGAGGATTTGAGTTCGCATAGCTTCGTTATCAGTACGTTTGGCGTGCAAAAGGATAAGAAGCAAGTGCTGGCGTGTACTTATTTAATATATGTAGAGAAGAATTCGGATGGAGAGAAGATCGATCGCTGGCTTCCTGTGCGGCCGGAGGAGTTGCAATGGCGTTATCTCCGAATAGAAGACTTTGATCAATTAAAAAATATAGAATGATATGAGACATTTAATTGTTATATATCTGACTTTTATGATGGGCCTTAATGTGGCTTGCTCACGGGTGGTGGATCTCGGTAAGGATGATTTGCACTCTGAACCGACGATAGAGATCGTAAGTGGTGATACCTTGGATATTGTAGGGTTCACTCTTGCGCATGAGCTGGCTACTAGTGAAGGACGTTTGCCTTATAACGTAGGGGATGAGTTTGGTTATATGGGTTCTTACACCTATAAGTCCTATGTGGTAAGGACGGAATATACGTATCAGGATGATGGAAATAGTATTTGGGTTTGGGAGGATACATTGAGCTCAATAATAGGTTTTTATCCTTATCTTAGGTCTGAGGTATATGATCTTGCGGATATTCAGTTCCATGTCCGGTCGTGCGCTCAAAGTGGATCGGTTTCTGTCGGAGAAAGGACGGATATTTATGATACGGCTCTACTCCATATCATTCGTTCTGTAAATGGAGAGGATATGGATGTATGGATTCCTTGTAAACCATCGGAATTGAGGTATCGATGTGTTGTCTATCATTTAGAAGAGTGAACGGAATGTTTTTAGCCAAGCTCCGGCAGTAGATAATACCCGGAGCTTGACAATATCATTATCACTGCAACATCTGCATCAACTTATCCAACTTCGGAGCCATGATGATCTCCGTACGGCGGTTCTTGCTACGTCCATCGGCGGTCTCGTTATCAGCGACCGGCATAAACTCCCCACGACCACAAGGTTGTATCTGTAGCGGATTCACCCCGTAATCCTTGGTAAGGATACGCACTACGGAGGTCGCACGGATCACGCTTAGATCCCAATTATCCTTGAATTGGGCGGTATTGATCGGCTTGCTGTCCGTATGGCCCTCTATATAAACGTCTATATCGTTTTGCTTATTCAACACCTCGGCCAACTTAGCCAACGCTTCCTTGCCTCGTTTATCGACCTTTGCGCTACCCGATTGGAACAGAAGCTTATCCGACATGGCTACATATACTTTACCATTCTTCTCGGTTACGGTCAGCTCATCACTGTTGAAACCCAGCAAAGCGTCTTTCACGCTACTCAACAAATTCTGTACCTTTTCGTTCTGTGCGTTCATCATATCCTGTAGCTCGTTGATGGTACGCTCACGCTCGTCCAGCTCACTCATCTTTTGCTGTAACAAGGCATTCAGCTTGTCCTGCTCACCCATATTGGTATTCAACATGGTCTGGTAATTACGGATATCACGCCCCATTGTGGTCGTATCCCTTATCAAGGCGGCGATCCGGTTGTTGAGCGCATCGTTATCGTCCTTGCATTTAATCAATTCCTCCTTCAAGGCGTCGCCACGTCCGATCGCCTCCAACCGGCCGTTCTCGGCAAGGAGGTATTTCTTTTTACTCACGCACGAAGAACATAAAAGGAGTGCGGAGACCGAGATAAATAACAATCTTTTCATTTTACGCATAAAATTTCGTGCAATGTAATATTTATTACAATTTCCTACATGCAAGTTTAGGATATTTGTGTCTCATAAACCAATATTAAAGAATCAGCGGTATGAAAATAAGAGAAATAATACAAACGCTGTTCCCGACAAGAACTTGGAAACTAGCCGCTATCATAGCCGGAGGTGTCCTTTGCGGGCTGGGGTCTTATACCTTATATGCTTCCCGGGCGTGGACTTATTTGTCCGACGACCCGGCTACTTGCGTGAATTGCCACATTATGGGCCCTTATTATGCTACATGGAATCATAGCTCGCACAGCCGTAACGCCACTTGCAACGACTGCCATGTGCCGCACGAGAACGCCGTGAAGAAGTGGTTCTTCAAAGGTATGGACGGAATGCGCCATGCCTCGGTATTCATGATGCGAGGGGAACCGCAAGTGATACAGGCGATCGACGAGAGCGCGGAGGTAATCATGAATAACTGTATCCGTTGCCATAGGCAGTTGAATACGGAATTCGTGAATACCGGAAGGATCGATCATGAGATGGCAATGGCGGGAGAAGGGAAAGCTTGCTGGGATTGCCATCGCGAGGTGCCGCACGGAGGTACGAACAGCCTGTCTTCTACACCGAATGCGTTGGTGCCTTATCCGAAGTCCGTATCGCCGGACTGGTTAAAAGATATGCTAAGTAAATAATAATAAATCAGTATAGTTATGGAAAAGAAATTAAAATCATGGCAAGGTTGGTTGCTGTTTGGAGGAACCATGGTCGTTGTTTTTGTTTTGGGTATGATCGCTGCTTCCGTGAACGAGAGACATGCGGAGGTCACTAGCGTAATGAATAATAAGAAGACGGAGATCACAGGAATCGAGGCTCGCAATGATAAGTTCGAATCGAATTATCCACGTGAGTACCAGACTTGGGAGGCTACGGCGGATACGAGTTTCAAGAGTTTATACAATGGAAATCAGGCGGTCGATGTTCTGGAGGCTCGTCCGGAAATGGTGATCCTTTGGGCTGGTTACGCTTTCTCTAAGGATTATTCTACCCCGAGAGGGCATATGCATGCGATCGAGGATATGCGTAACACGTTGCGTGTAGGCGCTCCGATGACAGAGAACGAGGGGCCGCAACCGGCTACTTGCTGGACTTGCAAAAGCCCGGATGTTCCCCGTATGATGCAAGCGATGGGCGTGGATAATTTCTATAAGGGCAAATGGGCTTCTCTGGGTAAAGAGATCGTGAATCCGATCGGTTGCGCCGATTGCCATGAGCCGGAGAATATGAACCTGCATATCAGTCGCCCGGCTTTGATCGAGGCTTTCCAGCGTCAAGGCAAGGACATCACGAAAGCGACTCAACAAGAGATGCGTTCCTTGGTTTGCGCGCAATGCCACGTGGAATATTATTTCAAGGGCGATGGTAAATACTTGACTTTCCCTTGGGATAAAGGTTCTACGGTTGAGGATATGGAGGCTTATTACGATGAGGCCGGTTTCGCCGATTATACGCATAAGCTAAGCCGTGCTCCGATTTTAAAGGCACAGCATCCGGATTATGAGATCTCCCAGATGGGTATCCATGCGCAGCGGGGTGTATCTTGCGCCGATTGCCATATGCCGTATAAGAGCGAGGGGGGCGTGAAATATAGTGACCACCATATCCAAAGCCCGTTGGCTATGATCGACCGTACGTGTCAGGTTTGCCACCGTGAGAGCGAGGAGACTTTACGCAATAATGTGTACGAGCGTCAGAATAAGGCGAACGAGATGCGTAACCGTTTGGAGACCGAGTTGGCGAAAGCGCATGTAGAGGCGAAGTTCGCGTGGGATAAGGGAGCTACCGAGGATCAGATGAAAGATGTATTGAAATTGATCCGTCAGGCACAATGGCGTTGGGATTTCGGCGTGGCTTCTCATGGTGGCGCGTTCCACGCTCCGCAAGAGATTCAAAGGATATTAGGCAATGGATTGGATAAGGCGATGCAGGCTCGTCTGGCTACCGCGAAAGTGTTAGCGAAATTAGGTTATACGGATGATGTTCCGATGCCGGACTTCTCTACGAAAGAAAAGGCTCAGCAATATATCGGTTTGGATATGGCCGCTGAACGTACCGCCAAGGAAAAATTCCTAAATACAATCGTTCCTCAATGGGTGAAAGAGGCGCAAGAAAATAATCGTTTAGCGAAGAACATTTGATTATGTGGAAACAACCTTGGGGATATGCTGAAGGCTGGGTCATCTGTGCCGGTTTACTGATTACGGGATTTGGCTTGCAACTGATCACCGGCCCGGTTCAGGCAGGGTTGTTCCAATATCCGGTGAATGTGGCCGGAGGATTGATTTTTCTGTTGGTTCTATGTATAGGGTTTGTTGTTGGCCGGAAAATCACGGTTGTCCAGTGGTTTTCCGGGTTAACGGCGAGCATTACCTCTTTATCGGCTCTTTTGTCAGTTGTGTTGGTTATGGGATTTGTGGGTCCGGGTATCGAGCGGATTACGATGTCGTGGCCTTTTATCCTGCTGTTTCTCTATTTCTTGTTTGTCTTGGGCTTTGTCACATTGAAGCGTATCGTATCGTTTCGCTGGAGGGATGTTCCGTTTATGCTGAACCATGTCGGTTTATTTATCACGCTGCTGGCGGCGATCTTGGGAAACGGGGATTTACGCCGTTTACGGATGACGGTTCCGCTGGAGAATCCTGAGTGGAGGGCTTCGGACGAGAAGAACGAGATGATAGAACTACCGCTTGCCATCGAGCTTCGTTCGTTTACGATTGATGAATATCCTCCTAAGTTAATGCTAATCGACAATACGACCGGAAAAGCGCTTCCTGAAAAGCAACCCGAGAACATATTGGTGGAGGAAATTCCCTTAGCCGGAAACCTGCAAGGCTGGAAGGTTGAGGTTACCCGTTCACTACCGATGGCGGCTTGCGTGATGGGGCAGGATACGATAAACTTCGTGGAATTTCACTCCGAGGGGGCGACCACCGCTTTATACGTAAAAGCACGTAACGAACTTACCGGACGGCAGAAGGAAGGCTGGGTGAGTTGTGGCAGCTATATCTTTCCATACATATCGCTCCAACTGGATGATGCGGTCAGTATGGTGATGCCGGAACGGGAACCGAGACGCTTTGCCTCGGACGTAATGGTCTATACGAAAGATAAACAGACCAAGGAGGCGTGTATCGAGGTGAATAAGCCACTCTCTATTGCCGGATGGAAAATCTACCAATTGAGTTACGACGAGACGAAAGGTAAATGGAGCCGGATGAGTGTATTTGAGTTGGTGAGAGATCCATGGTTGCCGATCGTTTATACAGGGATCTTAATGATGATAGCCGGGGCGATCGGATTATTCCTATCCGCTCCTGTAAAAAAAGAATAGTATGGATTGGAGTTACTTTATTTATTTCGCCGCTCCGGCGTTATTTTGCTGGATAGGTGGGGCATGGTTGGCTTATCGTCCTTCTTTTTCCAAGGGGGCTGTCGCTTGGACCGTGTTTGGCTTGGCTATATTCTCCGCTTTTATCATAGGGATGTGGATCTCGTTGGAGAGGCCGCCCTTGCGCACGATGGGAGAGACTCGTCTATGGTATTCTTTTTTCTTGCCGGTGGCGGGCGTGATCACTTATGTCCGTTGGCGGTATAAATGGATACTTTCCTTTAGTACATTGTTGGCCTTTGTCTTTATCTGTGTCAATCTGTTTAAGCCGGAGATACATAACAAGACCTTGATGCCCGCTTTGCAAAGCCCGTGGTTCGCTCCGCACGTGATAGTCTATATGTTCTCTTACGCCATGCTGGGCGCCGCTGCCCTTATCGCCATTTACCTGCTGATCCGTGCGAGGAAGAAGGGGATTGACGAGGGGATGATGAGTTTATGCGATAACTTGGTATATGTCGGTATGGCCTTTCTCACGATTGGGATGCTGTTCGGCGCTTTATGGGCTAAGGAGGCGTGGGGGCATTATTGGAATTGGGACCCGAAGGAGACATGGGCGACTGCCACTTGGTTGGGGTACTTGATTTATATCCATTATCGCCTTCACCACCGCTTGCGTTATTCAGCGGCGTTGGGGCTTTTGGTTTTCTCTTTTCTTTTGCTACAGGTGTGTTGGGTTGGCGTGAATTATCTACCCTCTGCGCAAGGATATAGTGTACATACTTATAATATGGAATAATTAAAATCAGAGGTATATGAAAAAACTAGTTGTTTTAGTAGCGGGCTTGCTCTCTGTGGCCCTTTTCGCGCAAGCGGAAGAAACACAAAATACGAAAGAGAATACGTTTTCGATGAAAGTGCAGATACGTCCGAGAGCCGAGTACCGGAACGGGGTCTTATTCCCCCGGCCTAAAGATGCCGAGTCCACCGGGTTTATCAATAACCGTGCCCGCCTTTCTTTGGGGTATGAGCGGGATCGTTTGTCTATCGGTTTGTCCGCGCAACATGTTGGCGTATGGGGGCAGGATCCTCAAATCGATAAGAATGGTCGTTTTATCTTGAATGAGGCGTGGGCGAAACTGGATTTCGGATCGGGTTTCTTCGCTAAGTTAGGTCGCCAGTCGTTGGTATACGATGACGAGCGTATCATGGGTGCGTTGGATTGGAACGTGGCCGGTCGTTATCACGACGCTTTGAAACTGGGCTATGAGAACACGAATAACCAACTGCATTTAATTCTTGCGTTCAACCAGAATGATGAGAAAACGATCGGAGGAACGTATTACGCTCCGGGTGCGCAACCCTATAAAACGATGCAAACCCTTTGGTATAAGCATCTCTTCGACAAGAGTTTTAACGCATCCTTCTTGTTTATGAACTTAGGGATGGAAGGCGGTGATGCCGAGAAACAAAACTCGGATACAAAATACCTGCAAACCTTAGGAACGAACTTGATCTATACGCCTAGTAACTGGACGATAGGTGGTACTATCTATTATCAATTCGGCAAGACGAAAAGCGGACGGGATGTTTCCGCTTTCTTATGGGCGGTAAACGCCGCTTATCAAATCGATCCGCAATGGAAGATCGGTGTAGGTAGTGATTATCTGAGTGGCTCGGATGGGGCCGACGGGAAATATAAGGCGTTTGATCCTCTGTATGGAACCCATCATAAGTTTTATGGTGCCATGGATTATTTCTACGCCTCCTCTTTTGTCAACGGATTGAATCCGGGTTTATGGGATAATCAGATAAATGTAGCTTATAAACCTTCTTCCAAGGTAAACCTGTCTTTAGCCTATCATTATTTCTCCATCACGGGCGACGTATACGAAGGTAATGATAAATTGAGTAAAGGTTTAGGTTCGGAATTGGATTTCCAAGTGGATTGGGTAATCATGAAAGACGTGAAATTATCCGCAGGATATTCTACGATGTTGGGTACGAATACCATGAAGGCCGTGAAGGGTGGAAATCCGTCTCATTGGCAAGATTGGGGTTGGTTATCAATAAATATTAATCCAACTATATTCACGACGAAATGGTAACAGTTCTCAAGGAAAAGGGTATATTTGCAGGAGTAAACCTTTTTTCAAAACAAGATACGATGGATATAACCGATATGTTTAAAATCCCGCTTTTTAAGAATTTTACGCTTAAGATGCGGGAAGAGTTTTTGGATAAACTTGAATATACAGTAGAGGAGCATCCAAAAGGAAAAACCATAATTCATCAAGGGACGACTTGTAACGCCCTTCATGTTTTATTGGAGGGAAAATTGAACGTGGATGTTTTGGATGTATCAGGTAACATCGTGCGCGTGGAGACGATACAGGCTCCACGCACGTTCGCTACGCCTCATATCTTTTCCGAGAAAAACCAATTCCCCGCTACTTTTACCGTCGACGAGGATGTGGTATTGCTTAAGGGCACCAAGGAGTCTGTATTTACCTTAATGCATTCTATGCCGTTATTCCTGCATAATTTCCTTTGCGTCAGTACTAGCTGTAATAAATGTACGATGACTCGTTTGAAGGTGCTTTCGTTTCGTGGCATCCGGAACCGCTTTATTTATTACTTATTCGAACATCAGCAAAAGGATTCGAATGTCGTGGAACTAGAACATACCCAAGAGCAGTTAGCAGAGTATTTTGGTGTTACCCGCCCGGCTTTATCGAAGGAAATCGGGAGATTGGTGGATGAGGGATTTATCAGCATTACAAGGAGAAAGGTGACGATTTTAAATAAGACGGCGTTAACATGTATGCTTTAATGCTTTTTGGAAAAAGGTAAAAAGCGTACATTTGTGCCCAAACAAATAACTCCGGTGTATGGGCAAAGTTTTAATTATTGACGACGAGAAGCAGATTTTAGGTTTACTTTCACGCATTATCGGTTTGGAGGGATACGAGGTTTTACAGGCTGCTACTTGTAAGGCGGGGCTGAGGCAGATGGAGCAACATTCGCCGGAGGTGGTATTGTGCGATGTGTTCTTGCCGGATGGTAATGGCGTGGATTTGGTGTCGGACTTAAAGAAACTTCGCCCTCTATCCGAGATCATCCTACTTACCGCGCATGGTAATATTCCGGATGGCGTACAGGCAATCAAGAATGGAGCCTTCGATTATATTACGAAAGGGGATGATAATAATAAGATCATTCCTCTGGTAGCCAAAGCGATGGAGAAAGCTTCTGCCGCTTATCAACAGCAAAAGAAGGAAGCTACGTCCGTCGGGAGGCAATATTCGTTTGATACGATTGTCGGTAAATCACCCGCTATCCAAGCGGCGATAGCGTTGGCTCAGAAAGTCTCGGCTACGGAGGTTCCAGTTCTGTTGACTGGTGAGACCGGTACGGGAAAAGAGGTCTTTGCTCAATCCATCCATCAACATAGTTCCCGGAAAGGGAAGTCTTTTGTCGCTATCAATTGTTCCTCTTTTAGTCGGGATTTATTGGAAAGCGAGATGTTCGGTCATAAAGCGGGGGCTTTTACCGGTGCTTTGAAAGAGACAAAAGGCTTGTTTGAGGAAGCTTCCGGAGGTACGATCTTCTTGGATGAGATCGGAGAAATGGCTTTCGACTTGCAAGCGAAATTGCTCCGTATCCTTGAGACCGGGGAGTTTATCAAGATCGGCGATACGAAACCAACGAAAGTGGATGTACGAATTATTGCCGCTACCAACCGTGATTTAGAGAAAGAGATCGAGCAAGGGCATTTCCGGGAAGATCTATTTTATCGGCTTTCCGTTTTCCAGATCCATCTTCCTGCGCTTCGTGAACGGGTCGAGGATATCCCTCTCCATATAAAAGCCTTTGTTTCCGCTTTTTCCTCCAAGATGGGAAAGAATATCCGAACAATTTCGCCCGAATATATAGATGCCCTGAAAAAACGAGCTTGGAAAGGTAACGTACGTGAGTTGCGTAATGCAATTGAGCGTAGCCTGATTATTGCCGATGGAGATACCTTAACCTTGGATGCTCTCCCTTTGAATATGCAAACCTCCTCTGCGGCGAGTACGGAATCTTATAACGGTTTTGACCTGAGTGGCGTAGAGAAAATGCATATCCAAAAAGTGCTCAAATACACAAAAGGCAATAAAACCGAAACTTCCCGCCTTCTAGGTATAGGCCTCACTACTCTTTATCGGAAGATTGAGGAGTATGGGCTTTAGTCTCATATTCTGCATTTATGTATACCCGAAAGCATCTTGAATATATGCAAGGAGAAACGGACATTGCTAAATAGTTTATCTTTGCTGAACGTAAACTTAATAATAATCGCTTAAAATACATCACCTATGAGTCTGAAGATTAAAACAAAACTAAGATACGGAATCGGGCTGCTGTTTGCCATGATCGTTTTGCTGGGAGGTCTATCGGTAAAGAACATCTCCGATATGTCTGCCGACACAAGGAACATATTGGCCGATAATTATAATTCTTTACTCTATTCACGCCGGATGCTGGATGCGCTGGAAAGAATCGATAGCGATCCTTCGGCTCAAGCCGATTTCGAGAAAAACCTAGGGCTACAGAAAAAGAATATCACGGAGGTCGATGAGAACGTGGCCACCTCACATCTAGTCGCTCAATACGAGCAATTGGCGAAAGAGCGTAATGAGGAGAATATCCGTCGTGTACGTCTCGCCTTAAATCAAGTCATGAGTTTGAATATGGCTTCTATCTACAGGAAAAGCCAAGTGGCGGAGTCTACGTCTCAAAAGGCTTTATTTTGGATTTGGGGGATTGGCCTCTCTTGTATGGTGGTCGCTTTCGCTTTTTTAATACGTTTCCCCCGTTCGATAAATACCCCTATCCGTATGTTGATGGACGGTATCATGGAGATCGCTAACCATAATTACGAGAAACGATTGGATCTCGCTAAATATGATGAATTCGAGGGGGTAGCGAAATCCTTTAACCGGATGGCGGAACGGCTTACGGAATACCGGAAAAGTACGTTGGCGGATATTATTCAAGGAAAGAAATATATAGAGGCTATCGTGAATAGTATCACGGAGCCAATCATAGGCTTGGATCGGGATCGTAAGATTCTTTTCGCCAATAACGAGGCTTTGACGATCTTGAATCTCAAGCGGGAAAACGTGATCGGAAAGTCTGCCTCGGAATTATCCTTACGGAACGATTTGCTTCGCAGGTTAGTTCGGGAACTGATCCAGCCGAGCGAGAAAAAAGAGCCGCTTAAAATTTACGCGGATAATAAGGAAAGTTATTTTCAAGTGCAATATATACCGATCCGTGTGTCGGAGAATGGCGAGGCGGAGGAGTATGTGGGCGACGTGATCTTATTGAAGAACATCACGGAGTTTAAGGAGTTGGATTCCGCTAAGACCACTTTTATCTCGACGATCTCCCATGAATTGAAAACTCCGATATCGGCGATCATGATGAGCCTGAAATTGTTGGAGGATGCCCGTGTGGGAGCCATGAACGACGAGCAAAAAGCACTGGCGGAAAGTATCAAGGATAGTAGTAATCGATTACTGGAAATAACCAGTGAGCTATTGAAAATGACGCAGGTGGAGACCGGCAAGCTACAATTGAATCCGAAAATAACCAAACCGATCGAATTGATCGAGTATGCGATAAAGGCGAACCAAGTGCAAGCTGATCGCTTCAATTGCCATATAGAGGTGGAATACCCGGAGAAGATTTCCAAGCTTTTCGTGGATAGCGAGAAAATCGCGTGGGTCTTGACGAATCTATTATCGAACGCAATTCATTATACCCCGGAGAATGGCCGTATCATAATCGGTGCCCGCCAGCAAGATCATAGCGTGGAGATCTATGTGCAAGATTTCGGTAAGGGCATTGATCCCCGATATCATCAAAGTATATTCGATCGCTATTTCCGTGTGCCGGGAACGAAGGTACAAGGAAGTGGTCTAGGGCTGGCTATCAGTAAAGACTTCGTGGAAGCTCATGGAGGAACGCTTTCTGTTGATAGTGCGGTTGGAAAAGGAAGTACTTTTGTTATAAAATTCAATGTGTAAGAGTGTGAAAAAAGAGGGTGTTAATTACCCTCTTTTATAATATCGCTTCCTCCGGAAGTGGATGTATCCGATCTTGCCGAACCTTTGTAATGTACATCACTACCTCCGCTTGCCGAAGCCTTGATATAATCGGTTACGTGCGTATAAATATCGGAGCCACCACTGGCGGAACATTCCAACTGGTTTAAGATAAGATCATAAGCCTTGATATCCGAGCCACCTGAGGCGGAATATTCGCCGTTCTCCGCTTTTCCCGTAAGCTTGAGATCGCTACCTCCGCTGGCACGGCCTCGTATTATTCGGGTAGTAAGATCGTTGATGATAATATCGCTACCGCTGGTCGCTTCAATTATGCAATTAGATACGTTGACCGGTTTCTCCATTTTCACGTCGCTACCCCTTGTCGCTATAATTTCCAGATCATCTCCGGATAAAGCGCTTCTCAGGACAAAATCCATACAACCGGACATCTGGATTTTTTCCAGCTTCTTGGAAGTGCCCTCTATTTTAAATCGGGTAGGGCTTAATTGTGTACCATTCTCTGTGGAGATTGAAAGTTCTTCATTTTTTACTTGAACGTTTATATAAGGATATAAATTCTCGTCGATCGTGATTCGTAAGGACGCTGATTCTCCTTGCGTATACCCGAAAACGTACGACGGATTTCCTCCACGACTGAATAGGCTGAACCAACTGTCGCTATACCCCATGGCGGTTGAGCCGACTTTTATCGCCGAATAGTCTCTGACGGAGATTTCTTTCGTGATAATATCCCCATTCCCTTTTACTTTCTTCGCCTCGATAGGCATCACGCAAAAAGCGATCAACGCAAATAAGGCCATCATTCTTGTTCTCATATGAAGTGTAATTAATTTATACTCTTTTCTTATAAGACGAATGGATTTGAAAAAACGTTACATCTAAAATGAAAAAAAAGAAGCTATCATTGACTTTTTTTGTGATAGCTTCTTTTTCTTACCCTAATAACAGGGAGGTCGATTAATTACTTTTAGGTTTTTCAACCATATGTTCTACTCTGTCTTTGACGTATTCGACTTGATTTTTACCCGTGTCTACCACGTCCTTTACTTTTTTCTTTGCCTTATCTGTAAGACCGTGGAGTTCGTTCTCCAGACATTCAAACTGTCCTTGATCTTCCATCCTGCGAAGTACGTAACCAACAACTACACCTACGGCTAAACCGAATAATACATTTTTCATAACTACTACTTTTTATGAGTTAAAACATTATTTTTTATAGTTATGAAACAGCAAGTCAACCAATAAGGTTGGTGTTTATTTGTTATTTTTCAGTAAATCCCTAATCTCGGTAAGTAATTGGATATCCGCAGGGGGAGCGGCCGGAGCTTTCGGGGCCTCTTCCTTCTTCTTGCTTAAAGCATTAACACCTTTGACAAGTAAAAAGACGGCGAAAGCTATGATTATGAAATCCAGTGTCACTTGTATGAAATTTCCGTAGTTAATGGAGACCGCCGGAGAGATCACCTTGTCTCCCTCCATTACGGCGTGCTTCAAGGTGATTTTTAAATCCGTGAAATTGACGCCACCTACAAGTAAACCTACCGCCGGCATGATCAGATCCGCTACGATAGAAGATACGATCTTTCCAAAGGCACCACCGATAATGATACCTACCGCCATGTCCACTACGTTACCTCGCATGGCGAACTGCTTAAACTCTTGTAATATTTTTTTCATAAAACAACGCTTTTTATATTATAACAACAAAATTAGCCATAAGTTGAATATTTTCAATGCTTATAGCGAAATTTGAAGAAATTATTTTTGATTTTTATGTTTTTGTTTGACCCATTTGAGCATTGATGTGTTATATCCTCTTTCTTTGGCCTTAGTCAATAAAAAGAGAATAGCCTCTTCTGGGAGTGTAGGCGTACGACTAAGTAGCCATAAATAGTCTGAGGTATTACTGCCTACGAGAGCGTATGAGTAATTATCCTCGTCAATTTCCATAATGTTGTACTCGGCGTAGAACCGCATAAAGAAACACACTTTTAATTTACTAGGACACGTAGGATCCGTTACTTGGGCTATACCTCTCGCTCGTTTGAAGGAACCGGAAAAATTACCCCAATATCCGCTGTTAACAACTTCTATATCTCCATTCGGGAGAAATGAGTATTCCACGGTAGCTCCTACGAGATTATGCTCAAAGCGATGATCAAAGCGTGCTATTTCAAACCATTTCCCCATATAGCGGTGTAAATCCAAAGTCTGGACGGTTTCTTTGTTTATAATGTGTTGAGTGCAAGATAAATTACACTGCATTATAAGACAGATGAGGCCTATTAGTTTAAATCGCATAGGTTTTTATTTTTATCTCATAATAAACATAGAGAGCCTCTAAAAAGTTTGAAAACGTTCATATTTTAGGATTTTTATTTTTTCGACAATCTGTGCTTTAACTTTTAATTTGAAATTTCTATCCTGTCTGAAGTGAGAAATTCGTAGTTGTGGCATTTCCGGACGATAGATTTAGATCCACGTTTTTATATGTTTTTTTGTATTGAAAATTTCATAGTTATGATTTGGAAAAATCATAACTATGAAATAAAAAGTCATAACTATGAAATAAATGACTCTTTACAGTGAAAAAAATATATGAAGATGTTTTAATTGTAAATGCTTGTTTGAGAGTTAGTAATCGTCAAGATGTCTAACTTTGCGTGTTTGTTTTCAGTTGGAATTTAAAATAGAGAGATATGGATGAGAAAGATTTGGTGGAAGGGATGCGAGAGTAT
>NZ_RAYG01000023.1:0-125095 GCF_003670185.1 Parabacteroides sp. CH2-D42-20
TGTATAGAATATGGTACTTCTCCAGATGATAACGTGGAGCTAACCTTTCATTACGAATTGGATGAAGACGGTTATGTAAAAAAAGTGGAAATTAAAAATCTGGATGGATCTGAAACGTGGTGGACAGAGACATATACTTATGAAAGAGTAAAATGAAAGGTTTGTTTCTGAAGTATATACTTGCAGAATAGGCTTTTTCTTATTTAAAGCCCCCACCCAGTAGCAAGGATATAAACAAAGATCACCCAAGCGAACAAAGAGTATTTTTGCTTACTTGGGTGATCTTGCGTATATTTGAATTGAAAATGAGATAATTAACAATAGTATTAATCTAACATTTGTTTAAACTAACACTTAAACCAGAAATTACATAAAATCAGAAAGATAACAGAATTGAATTGTAAATGTCAATAATTCAATATGTTATATTGAGTGTTGCCGAAATAGCTCAGCTGGTAGAGCAACGCATTCGTAATGCGTAGGTCGCCGGTTCAAGTCCGGCTTTCGGCTCTTCATGATAAGGTAGCTATCGTAATGGTAGCTGCCTTTTTTTGTGTTGATAATACATACCATTTACATACAATTAACTCCTCGATAGGGCTCCAAGTTTAGATGTCCTACCTTTAATTCCGGACAGAAGAACGACCTCATGTCTACCCCCTCCCCTAGATATATTCATTAAGTTTACCTTGCATTTAATAAGCCATAAGTTCTTTCCAATTCAAACGATTTAGTAACTTTGCATTGTAGTCCGTCACACCTAAGGCGTTAGGTCACTGATGGAGGACATATTTAGTTAACGAAGTGCGTTTGACATATTATCCTATCGTGAAATCTCGACAATTTCAATCTCTAAGGATAATAGGCAAGAACGTCCTCGCTCGCTATGTTGTTATATACCTTTCCACATTGTGAAAGGACAATATACTCCATAGGGGCGTAGGGCTATTGTTTATTACTTAGAGATGGGCAGTCGAGAGCCTCACGATGGTAGTATTCAGTAGTTCCTGCGCCTTTTTTGTGTTTAATAGCTTACCAGAGGGAACTGGTAAGCAACTTTAAATTTTGTCTTATGGGATTATTCACTTTTGTAGAACGAATTTCCTTATTGTACGATTGTAGAGCCATTATGAAATTGATGGTGAAACTTCAAAGGTGTTCTGAGCCAGACAAGGTGGAATTATGCCTTGAGGTGGAGAAAAGGGTACAAGCCTTATCCTGTAAAGGCGATAAGATGCTAGATGCGGCTCTGAGCGTTATCATACCAATTCAAGGCAGGGATAACGACCTATATTCCTTCTTGCTAATAGTGAGGGAAGAGCTGGATTCATTCAGCAAATGTTGGTGTGCAGGTATGATCTGTTAGTACTATAAAACTGCAGAAAATAATCCGAAGATTATTTGTATAATAATCTTTGGATTATTAGATTTGTGCTGTCAACCCAAACGAGTATTAACGATAAATTTTAAGTCGATGACAAAAGAAGAGCGAGAGAAGCTCGTTCAACAAATGGAAAACCTAAAGTTGCTTTTTGAATTCCATACAGGGAATCGAGTAATAAAAGGAGATCCAGAGTTCGAGCAATATATCAATGATATTTTGGATATGATTGCGGAGATCGAAGAAAAACTAAAAAACTGAGTAATAAACAAGACCCCTCTTTTTGGGGGATAAAAATAATATATTTATGAGAGACTTATCAAAATTTTTACCAACTGCGGACATGCAGGCTGATTTTGAAAAGTTCCAAAGTCTGTCTCCCGAGGAGCGTGCGATGTTTCAAGAAGAGCGTGCCCGTAAGATGGAATCAATGCCCGGGGAAGAACGTGAGGCTTTTGTCGATTCTACTCGTGAAGGATTACGTGCGATTAAGAATGAATTGCAGGATGTTAAACTTGCTTTGGAATTAGGAGATATCGCGAATGCAATCTCTTTGAGTTATATAGCGAAGGCTTATTTTGGAAAAAGTAAGAACTGGCTTTACCAGCGTTTAAATGGAAATAAGGTTAATGGTAAACCCGCTCAATTTACGGAAGAGGAACGTAAACGTTTTGCGGAAGCTCTGCTAGATTTGAGTAAGAGGATAAATGAAACTGCGCTTAAGTTTGCTTAAGCTCGAAGTGTTTGACAATAATTTTGGCCCTGCTTTATTTTAAAGTGGGGCTTTCTTGTTTTTCTCGTAAGGTTTCCTCATTTTTACATTGCATAATATTATTTTCTAGGTGTTGTAAACCAATTACAATTGGCCTTGATTTTATTGGGCTAGGATTAATAATATATTGTAGTTTCCCTTAAAAATAACCTTTATGCAAAACTATACACAACAGCCTTCTGTTTCAAGAGTTATTCCTCCTTCACAAAAAATAAATAAATGTGTGGGTATAGAAGAGTTTTAAACTAAATACCGCATGTCTTAACTGATTACCCAGAATATGTGACTATGACAAGAGGTTGGCTGATACCTAATACACCAATACCTGCTAAGCCTCATAGAGAGTATCAATGACAAAAGGGAATACCCGTTGCTGGATATTCCCTAAATGTTTGATATATGCTAAATTGTGGAGCATATCGGACTCGAACCGATCACCTACAGACTGCCAGTCTGTCGCTCTAGCCAGATGAGCTAATGCCCCGTCTTGTTAATTCATGTGCAAATATAAGGCTTTTCTTGATATATGCGCTATCTTTGTATAAGAAATTTCAAGAGAAAGGAAAGAAGATGATAGTTTATAATACGACTTTTCATATCCATAAGGATATCGTGGATGAGTGTCTGGAATATTTGAAGAATAGTTATATACCGAAAGCCTCCGAGAGCGGTATCCTTTATAGTCCTTATTTGAGACGGATCTTGGATTCGCGGAATGAGGAAGGTGAAAGTTTTTCCGTACAGTTTTATACGAGGGATATCGATTCGTTGAATGAGTGGGTGCGTAAGGAAGGCGGAGCCTTGCAGCAAGATTTGATAGGACGTTATAAAGAGAAAATCGCAGGATTCTCTACCCTGTTGGAAGATATAGAGCTACCTAAATGATCAAGGACCGTATTATATTAGGCATAGACCCCGGTACGATCGTGATGGGATACGGAATCTTGAAGATCGAGGGGAATAAACCGAAGCTGGAAGCTATGGGAATCCTGCAATTGAATAAATATGAGGATCATTATCTCCGTCTGCGTAAGATATTCGAACGGGTCTTGGCCTTGATCGATCAATACCATCCGGATGAGTTGGCTATCGAGGCGCCTTTCTTCGGGAAGAACGTACAGAGTATGTTGAAACTCGGAAGGGCACAAGGAGTAGCGATGGCGGCGGCCTTGGAGCGGGATATCCCGATCTTCGAGTACGCCCCTCTAAAAATCAAGCTCTCGATCACGGGGAATGGAAATGCGGCGAAAGAACAAGTGGCCGGCATGCTACAACGCTATCTGAAGATACCGGATGAGTCTATGCTTCCGCAATTGGACGCTACGGATGGGTTGGCGGCGGCTGTTTGTCATTATTTCCAAACCAATAATCCGATCTCGGAAAAGAAGTATACGGGATGGAAGGATTTTATCGCTAAGAACCCCGGGAAAGTCCGCTGATATGAGCTTAAAAAACATAGTTATGAAATTCTCAAACCATAACTAAGGTTCAAAGAATTCATAACTATGTTTTTATTTAGCCTAAACTGACCTTATTCTTATACGATACCTTGCGCCATCATAGCTTTCGCTACTTTCATGAAGCCTGCGATATTCGCGCCTTTTACATAATTGATATATTTGCCATCTTTACCGTGAGCTACGCATTGTTCGTGGATTGCGCTCATGATCTGATGTAATTTAGCGTCTACCTCGGCGGCAGTCCATGAGATATGCATAGCGTTCTGAGTCATCTCTAATCCGGAAGTAGCTACACCACCGGCGTTGACAGCCTTACCCGGAGCGAATAACTGCTTATGCTCGATGAACAAGTCTACAGCCTCAGCCGTACAACCCATATTAGAAACCTCAGCTACGCACAAGGTCTTGTTCTCGATCAACTTACGAGCGTCAGCCTCGTTCAACTCATTCTGGGTAGCGCATGGCAACGCTATATCTACTTTTTGTTCCCAAGGTTTCTTGCCGGGATAGAAGGTAGAGCCCGGGAATTCGTCTGCGTAAGGAGCTACGATATCATTTCCGGAATTACGCAATTCCAACATATAGTCGATCTTCTCGCCGGAGATACCCGCCGGATCATAGATATATCCGTCAGGACCGGAAATAGTAACCACTTTAGCGCCCAACTCGGTTGCCTTTGTAGCGGCACCCCAAGCCACGTTGCCGAAACCGGAGATGGCGACCGTCTTGTCCTTGATATCGATTCCGTGAGTCTCCAACATTTGATGTACGAAATAAAGAGCGCCGAAGCCGGTAGCTTCCGGACGAAGGATAGAACCTCCGAACTCCATGCCCTTACCCGTGAACGTACCTGTGTTCTCGCGAGCCAATTTCTTGTACATACCGTACATATAACCAACCTCACGGCCACCTACACCTATATCGCCTGCCGGAACATCCCTGTCCGGACCAAGATTACGCCATAATTCAAGAATAAACGCTTGGCAGAAACGCATGATCTCGGCGTCGCTCTTTCCTCTCGGAGCGAAATCGGAACCGCCTTTGCCACCACCCATCGGAAGGGTTGTCAAAGCGTTTTTAAATGTTTGCTCGAATCCTAAGAATTTCAAGATAGACAAGTTAACGGACGGGTGGAAACGGATACCTCCCTTGTACGGGCCGATTGCGTTGTTGAACTGAACACGGTATCCCAAGTTAACTTGTATCTCACCTTTATCATCTACCCAAGGCACACGGAAAGTGAAAATACGTTCCGGCTCAACTAGGCGTTCAATGATTTTCGCTTTCTCAAATTCCGGATGTTGGTTGTACACTTCCTCAATTGATAAAAGCACTTCTTTTACTGCTTGCAAATACTCCTTTTCTCCCGGATGTTTTGCCTCTAGCGCTGATAAAATAACTTCAGTCTTCATAGCATTTATATTCTTTAAAAGGATAACATTCTGTTGGCAAATGTAGGTAATTCTTTGGAATGGCCAAGAGTTTCGCTTACTTTTTATCAGTGAAAGCCTAAAAATCTTCAGTTAGAGTCAGAATGCGTACTTTCATGTTTCAATAGTTATTATTTTTCCTTACATTTGACTCGAATAATTCTATCAGAATCTATTATGAGCGGTATACCGAACTTAAAAGACTTGGTGTTCAGAGACACCCCGTTTGCCAATCTAATGAATAAGCGTATATATAATGTATTGCTTATCGCTACGAAATATGATTCCTTCATGCTGGAAGATGACGGGCGTGTAGATGAGCAGATATTTAACGAATATACTTCCTTAAGCCTCCGTTACCCACCCCGGTTTACGCAGGTGACTACCGAGGAAGAGGCTTTGAATGAGTTGAAGAACCGGAACTTCGAATTGATCATTTGCATGCCGAATATGGATAACCGGGATATATTCGCGGCGGCGAGCGAGATAAAGGTGCATTATCCGAATATCCCGATCGTTGTATTGACCCCTTTCTCGAAAGAGGTGTCTAAGCGGATCGCCAACGAGGATCTGAGCGCTATCGATTATGTGTTCAGCTGGTTGGGTAACTCGGAGTTGTTACTGGCGATTATCAAGTTGATCGAGGATAAGATGAACGCTCCGGACGATACGGCCAGCGTGGGCGTACAGATCATCTTGTTGGTGGAGGATTCCATTCGTTTTTATTCGTCCGCTTTGCCTCATTTATATAAGTTCGTGCTGGAGCAAAGCCAGATGTTCGCGAAGGAGGCGTTGAACGATCACCAGCGTACGTTGCGTATGCGTGGCCGTCCGAAGATCAAATTGGCCCGGAATTACGAGGAGGCGGTACGTATTTTTGATCAGTATCGGGATAATATGTTGGGTATTATCTCGGATATGAGTTTTATGCACAATGGCGTGAAAGATCCGTATGCCGGTTATAAGTTCGGACAGTATGTACGGAAAACGGGTTTGATCATTCCTTTCGTACTGGAATCTTCGGAGGCCAGCAACCATGTGTACGCGAAGGAACTGAACGCCTCGTTTATCGATAAGAATTCCAAGAGTTATCCGCAGGATTTGAAAAAGAAGATCATGCAGCGTTTCGGTTTCGGCGATTTCGTGATCTTGAATCCGCATACGAAAGAGGAGATCATGCGCATCAAGGATTTGAAAGACCTTCAAAAGAAAGTCTTTCAGATTCCCGACGACTCGCTGGTTTACCATCTCTCCCGGAATCATTTCTCCCGTTTCTTTTATTCCCGTGCCATGTTTCCGCCCGCCGAGGTTTTGAAGCATGTGGACGTGAGTGACTATAAGGATATGGATGAGGCCCGGAAATTGATTTTCGACTTGATCGTGCAATATCGCCGGATGAAGAACACGGGTGTCGTGGCGGTTTATCAGAAGGATCGTTTTGATGAGTATAGTAATTTTGCCCGTATCGGCGACGGTTCGCTGGGAGGTAAGGGTAGAGGTCTTGCTTTTATCGGTGCGATGGTGAAGCGATACCCTAAGCTGGAGAGTGATAATTTTGCTGTGAATATCCCGAAGACGGTCGTGATCTGTACCGATATCTTCGACGAGTTCATGGAGACGAACGAGTTGTATCCGGTAGCGCTGGGCGATGCGGACGACGAGACGATCCTCCGGTATTTCTTGCGGGCCAGCTTGCCCTCCCGTTTAATCGAGGACTTGATGGCTTTCTTCGATGTGGTGAAAAGCCCGATCGCCGTGCGTTCCTCCAGCCTGCTGGAAGATTCGCATTATCAACCTTTCGCCGGGATCTATTCTACGTATATGGTACCTAAGATCGAGGAGAAATACGATATGCTCCGTACGGTGAGCGACGCTATCAAGGCGGTGTATGCCTCTGTCTTTTATAAGGATAGTAAGGCGTATATGACGGCTACCTCGAACTTGATCGATCAGGAGAAGATGGCTATCGTCTTGCAAGAAGTGGTGGGCTCCCGTTATAATGATCATTTCTATCCGACGATGTCGGGCGTGGCCCGTTCCTTGAATTTCTATCCGATCGGTAACGAGAAGGCGGAGGATGGGATCGCGAATATCGCCTTGGGATTGGGTAAATATATCGTCGATGGCGGGCAAACCTTGCGTTTCTCTCCCCGACATCCCCATAGTATCTTGCAGATGAGTACGATGGATTTCGCTCTTAGGGAGACGCAGACTCGTTTCTATGCCTTGGATTTGAAGAATATGGCGGAAGCCTTCTCGGTAGATGATGCCTTTAACTTGGTGAAGCTGGGCTTGAAGGATGCTGACGCTGAAGGCTCCTTGAAATATATTGTCTCTACATACGATCCGTACGATCAGATTATCCGTGACGGTTATTACCCGGGCGGTCGTAAGATCCTTTCTTTCGTGAATATCCTACAGCATGACGTGTTCCCGCTGGCGGATACGTTGGATCAGATCTTACGGATCGGGCAGCAGGAAATGGGCCGTCCGGTAGAGATTGAGTTCGCTGTCAACATGGACCCGTCGGATCATACAAGGGCGACTTTCTATCTGTTGCAAATCCGTCCGATCGTAGATAATAAAGAGATTATGGACGAGGATCTGAGCTTGGTGAAGAACGAGGAAACCATCCTTTCTTCTACCAGTGTTTTGGGACATGGTATCGTTGGCGACGTACAGGATATTATCTATGTGAAGACGGGCGCTTTTAATTCATCCAATAATCAGTTGATCGCTTATGAGATCGAGAAGATGAACCGCTCGTTTACCGATCAGGAGAAAGGATACGTATTAGTCGGCCCCGGCCGATGGGGGAGCAGCGACTCTTGGTTGGGTATTCCGGTGAAATGGCCGCATATCAGTAACGCACGGGTGATCGTGGAATGCGGATTGGAGAATTATCGGGTAGACCCGAGTCAAGGTACCCATTTCTTCCAGAACCTGACTTCGTTCGGAGTGGGTTATTTTACGGTTAATCCATTTAAGGGAGATGGTTGGTTCGATGAGGCGTTCTTGAATGCGCAACCTGCCGTAGAGGAGACGGAATATCTTCGTCATGTACGTTTTGATGCTCCGATTACGATTAAGATGGATGGGAAGAAAAGTCTTGGCGTGGTATTGAAACCATAAAAAGATAGCGTTTCAAGAGAAGATAGTTGTTTGTGGATTTGCGAGACGAGCCGGTAAGACGGGGCTCGCGAATCCATTTTTTATTTCAAGTGGAAAGTGGCAAGAACCGCTTTATGATCGGTAGGCCAGATTCCAAGGGGAGTCATGATCGGGTCGGAGGTCTCTTCCGTCTCTCTTTGCCCACGGAGGATGTCACCTTTCGGACCGATGATACATACATCTGTAAGCGTTAATCCCTCGAATGGAGCGTAATGGATGAAATCGATGCGATCTCTATCGTCCGCTTTCGGCGACCAAACCAATTTCTCTAAAGCGATATCCTTACAGTCCGCCGGGCAGGTAAGTCCCGGATGAGTTACAGGGTTCGGGAAGATCTCACGGTACGTATCTTTGAAGCCGTCTTTCTCCAGCATGACGGATACGTGCCAAGGAACAACCAATCCTTGGTGGTCTCTCATATCTTTGGTCGCCTCGGTCCAGTCCAGATGGGAAGGCTCGTTAAAGTCTCCTCCGAGGATAACGATCCGTCCGGCTTCCCGATCCTTTTTCGCCTCTTTTAGGAAGCAAGCGATAGCGTCGTCACGGACAGATTGCTCGTTCAACCATAGGAGTGTGTCCAGATTGGTGACAGGAGGTTCCTCGTCCCATGTATTTCCGTCGTATCCACGGGCATCGTAATAAGCGCAATTGCGATAATCCAGATGGGCGGTGTAAAGAGCTACCTCGGCATCGCCGATGTGGGTAATGGCCTTGTACATACTACCCCTGTCATCGTTCAAGGGATAGACGGTCGTGCTATCCGTGATCGGGTAGCGGCTTAACAGACCAGAATCCTCGGTGTAGAAAGAATAGTACGTTTGTCCTCTTTGCTGCAACGCTTCCACGATCCGGTCGCAAAAACGGGTCTGATGATAATTACGTACCTCGCTTAACGTAACGAAATCGGCGTTACTTCTTACGATCTCGTCAGCGATAGCGTCAAAGCCTCCTTTTACGACAGCGCTTTCCTGCCAGATGTTGAATTGAAGAACCTTGAAAGTCTTCTCTTGCTGGCAAGAGCTGAGGCCCAGCGCGATCAACAAGAGTAAGTAGATAAAACTAGTTTTTTTCATGTGTGAAATATTTTGTTAGATGTTTTGTCGTAGCCATTCCTCGGCGGCGGCCAAGGTTTCCGGCTTGCCGATATCCAATAGTTTTAGGTTATCCGCCATATAAGCCCTGATATCGGTTTTGGCGCAAATAGCCAGATAGAAGTTAATGATAGAGAACTTTCCGGTCCATTCTTCCATCAGCTCCAATATCTTGGGCGAGAGTACGTGGATTCCGCTAAAGGCGTACTCGTTGTGTTGATCCGGGTCAAAATAGGGATAGTAAGATTTTACCTCGCCGGTCTCATGATTACGCCAACCACACAGTCTATTCTCCTTATTAAATAATAGATAACGTGAGGTATTGCGCTGGCTGACGAGTAAGGTAGCCAACGGGTTCGTTTGTACATGGGTATCGTATAGTTTCTTGAGATCCACGTTCGATAAGATATCGACATTATGTATCAAGAAAGGCTCGTTCCCGCATAAAAGAGAAGTGGCCTTCTTGATTCCTCCTCCCGTATCCAGCAGATAATCGCTCTCGTCCGAGATTTCGATCCGGACACCGAAGTTGTTGTTCGCCTCCAGAAAATCCACGATCTGGTTGCCTAAATGGTGGATATTGATCACGATCTGGTCGAAACCGGAGGATTTCAGTTTCAGTATGACGTGTTCTAGCATCGGTTTGCCCCCGATAGGTATAAGCGCTTTTGGCGTGTGATCGGTTAACGGCTTCAGTCTGGAACCAGTACCGGCCGCGAAAATCATAGCTTTCATAATGTAGGGTTAAAGAGTTGTTCTATATTTTGTTCTCTATGTACTAAATGTACTTTTACTCCGAACTTGGTGTTAAGATGTTCCGCCAGATGCTGTGCGGAATAGACCGAACGGTGCTGTCCTCCCGTACATCCGAAACAAATCATCAAATTGGTGAATCCACGATCCATATATCGTTTTACCGAGGCGTCTACGATATGGTAGACATGCTCGAGGAAGTTCGTGATCTCCCCGTCATCCTCCAAGAACTGGATCACTGGCTCATCCAAACCGGTGAAATGATTGTAACGCTCGTATTTACCGGGGTTGTTTATCGCACGGCAATCGAATACGAATCCACCTCCGTTCCCGCTAGGGTCGTTCGGGATTCCTTTTTTATAGGCGAAGCTCATGACCTTTACTTCCAGCATATGTTTCTGGATATCATCCGTGAATTGTTTCAACCCGGTAAGCTCACGAAGGACGGAGCATAAATAGGGATATTCCGGATAGTCATTCTTCAATAACTGCCGCAGGTTCTCGATCGCGAACGGGACGCTTTGGATGAAATGAGGCTTTTTCTCGAAATACCCCCGGAAACCATAAGCCCCCAATACCTGCAAGGTCCTAAACAGGACGAAATGGCGCAGCTGGCTATGGAAGTAAGCCTCGTCTACCGGGATATATTTACGTAGGGCCGTGATATAATCCGATAGTAATTCATTCCTCAGATCCTCCGGATATTTCGCTTTCGCCTGCCAAAGGAAGGAAGCCACGTCGTAATAAACCGGGCCTTTTCGTCCACCTTGAAAATCAATGAACCAAGGCTCTCCGTCCTTTACCATAACATTGCGTGACTGGAAATCACGGTATAGGAACGTGGCGGATGAACTGCGTAACAATACGTCGCTCATCTTCAAGAAATCATCCTCCAGACGATTTTCCTGAAACTCCATCCCGGTAGCCTTTAGGAAACAGTACTTGAAATAATTCAAGTCCCAAAGGATAGACCGTTGGTTGAACTCGGCTTGTGGATGGCAATACGAGAAATCGAAACCGTCGGACCCCAAGAACTGGATGTCGGGGAGTTTGGTGATCGTCTTGTGTAATAAACGGCGTTCCTCCTCGTCGAATACACTGCTTTTACGGCCTTTCTCGATGGCGTTGAAAAGAAGCGTATCTCCTAAATCTTCTTGGATATAAAATGAATGGTCGTCCGAGCTGGCATATACTTGCGGTACGGGTAAGCCCTTCCCCCGGAAATGTTTTGCCATATAGATAAAAGCCTCGTTCTCCTCAATAGAAGTGCCACTAACTCCAATCAACGTCTCAGGACCTTTTATCCTGAAATACCGGCGATTAGAGCCGGATGACGGTAACTCCGTTATTTCCTCTGCCGGTGATCCGGTATATGATTGGTATAGCTTCCTAAGTTCTTCTGTTATCATACTTATCGATTTACGGCACTAAGATACCGCTTTTTAATTGAAAATTAAGAATTGAAAATTGAAAATTGGGACTTCGTCGGAAATAAGAAAGGGGAATAGCCTCTCAAAGCCTATCCCCCTCGCTTATATGATCATCAATCTCTCCTCTCTAACTAATTTTCAATTCTCAATTTTCAATTACCTAGAGTATTCCTTGTGCCATCATAGCCTTAGCTACCTTCATGAAGCCGGCTACGTTGGCGCCTTTCACGTAGTTTACGTAACCATCCTCTTGCTTTCCGTATTTTACGCATTGCTCGTGGATGTTTTCCATGATGCTTTGAAGTTTCTGGTCTACTTCCTCGCTGCTCCAGCTTAACTTCTGTGCGTTCTGAGTCATCTCAAGACCGGAAACGGATACACCACCTGCGTTAGCGGCCTTACCCGGAGCGTAAAGGATCTTGGCCTCAAGGAATGCGTCGATAGCTTCTGGTGTAGAAGGCATGTTAGCACCCTCGGATACGGCGAAGCAACCGTTGGCCAATAAAGTCTTGGCATCGTCGCCGTTCAACTCATTCTGGGTTGCGCTCGGCATAGCGATGTCGCATTTCTCTCCCCAAGGACGAGCGCCTTGTACATATTTGCATCCGTATTGCTCTGCGTATTCACGGATACGGCCACGATACAAGTTCTTCAACTCCATGATATAATCCAGTTTCTCACGGTCGATACCATCCGGATCATAGATATAACCGTCGGAATCAGACATCGTGACAACTTTCGCTCCAAGACTGATTAATTTCTCTACCGTATATTGAGCCACGTTTCCGGAACCTGATACACAAACTACCTTGTCTTTGATATCAATGTTGCGGGTTTTCAGCATCTGCAACAAGAAATATACGTTTCCGTAACCTGTAGCTTCCGGACGGATCAAGGAACCTCCGAACTCGATACCCTTACCCGTGAATGTACCCGTATTCTCACGAGCCAATTTCTTGTACATTCCATACATATAAGCCACCTCACGTCCGCCTACACCGATATCGCCGGCGGGAACATCCGTGTCCGGACCGATATGGTGCCATAACTCAAGGATGAAGGCTTGGCAGAAACGCATGATCTCAGCGTTTGACTTTCCTCTCGGGCTAAAGTCGGAACCTCCTTTACCACCACCCATCGGCAATGTAGTCAGTGAATTTTTAAACGTTTGCTCAAAAGCCAAGAACTTAAGGATCGATTGGTTTACGGAAGCGTGGAAACGGATACCGCCTTTGTACGGGCCGATAGCGTTGTTGTGCTGGATACGGTAACCCATGTTCGTCTGGATTTGTCCCTTATCGTCCATCCAAGTTACACGGAAAGAGAAAATGCGATCGGGGATACAAAGGCGCTCGATCAAGTTGCTTTTCTCAAATTCCGGATGCTCGTTGTAAGCTTCCTCGATAGTCCCTAAAACCTCTGATACTGCTTGATGATATTCCGGTTCGTTCGGAAATCTTCTTTTCAAGTTGTCTAAAACTTCACTTGCCTTCATGACTGAATTTTATATTTAGAATGTTATACCATTTTGTTATCCGTATGCCGTTTGTTTAACGACGTGGCAAAGGTAAGCTAATTTTTGACACTAGCAAATAATTGAAAGAGAAAATGCGTAAAAAATATCATTTAGATATATTAAGTTTGAAAAAACGACGAAATGTTATTCATCTCTATGCTTGAAATTCTTATAGATCGGAACGAACACAATGATAGCGGAGGCTACAAGGGCAAATATGACGTCGAAATTGATCGTTTCGCTGTATACAAGCAGCATGTAGCATAAGACACCCCATAGTAAGGTGATACATACGGCTTGACTATTTGTTATCTTTCTGCGTGCCATTGATTACATTTGTTTAGTTTGAGGAAATAAGCGATCCGAAGTAAATCACCAAAGCCAAAAAGACAGCTATGATGACGAATAGGATCATGATTTGTTTCTCTAAGGGATATTTTCGTAGAAAAGGGATATGACGTGCGAATCCGGCGACTTGTTCTACCGGTTCCGCTTGCTCGTCTTCCCGGGGCAGGTCGTAACCGCCTTCCTCCATGATCTTCATGGCTCGGGGAACGTCGCTTTCCAGAATCTCCACCCGTGCGCCGCCTACGTCTACGTAACCGGCCATGATCTGGCTGCTTAACTCATTGCGGAGATAACATTCTATCCCTTCCGACCTCAACAGGGCCATCAGCGGTTGGGCATCCGCCGGATAGGTGAACCGGGCTATTTCTACGATCTTGTCCATGGTATTTGTTTTTCTGCAAATGTAAGTAGACAATCACGAATTAACCGTGTTTTTTATTGTAATTTACTTTTTTTATACGTGAAAATATGAAACAGTATGATTTAGCGGAGGGTATGCGGATGTATATAGCCCGATTGAGAGAGCAAGGACGTTATTCGTCCGCCAAGAGTTATCAAGATGCCTTGAATTCATTCCTGCGTTTTTGTGGGCAGGAGGTGATTCCTTATACCCGTATCGACCGGGAAATGCTTTTGAGGTATCAAGACTATTTGCGGGACCGGGAATGCTCGTGGAATACGGTGTCTACCTATATGCGTAGGATTCGCCGTGTGTATGGGTTGGCGATGGAGAATGGGGAGGCTCCTTTTCCCCGTTATTTGTTCAAGGGAATTTTCATGGGAGTGAAAAGCAAACAGAAGAAGGCGTTGCCTACGGAATCCTTGCGTTTGTTGATGACCGCTCCGTTGGATGATTCGGGGCTGCGGAAAACACAGCGGGCATTGTGTTTGATGTTCTTGTTTTGCGGTATGGCGTTTGTCGATTTCGCTCATTTGAAAAAGAGTGATATCCGGAATGGTGTCTTGAGGTATAACCGCCAGAAGACGGGTACACCGATGTTGGTCGAGATACAGCCTGTGGCCAAGGAGTTGTTGGCTGCGTTAATGACCGACACGCTTAGGGATTCTCCTTATCTATTCACTTTCTTGAGTGGGACGAAAACGGGTGAAGAGGCCTTCCGGGAATATACCTCTGCCTTGGCTGATTTCAACAGTTCCTTGAAGGAACTGGCAAATGCCTGTGGTGTGACGGAAATGGTTACCTCGTACTCAATCCGTCACTCTTTCGCCACGACCTTGAAGGAACAGGGTGTACCGATCGAGATGATCAGCGAATTGCTGGGACACCAATCGATCAAGACGACGCAAATCTATTTGAAGAGCTTCTCTTTGGATAAGATGTCTGCGGTGAACAAGGCTTGCTTCGAGAGCATATATAATAATGTATCAAAGGTGGGGTAGGCGATCGGCTACTTGGGAAGTAGCGTAATCTTCCACGCCGCAAATTTAGTAAAAAACACCGAATAACAAACAATTTTTAGGCTTTGTGTAGGCTTTGTTTGTTTTCTGAATTTATCTTTCCTCGATTTTTCGTTTCTATTCGTGGTGTATGGGCACGACAATGGAGACGAAACGACCTCATATTTCCTGCATCATCACGTCTCCAAAAAAAATCGTACGAACATCGTGTAGAGACGGGGCACGCCCCGTCTCATCCCCTCAAATGGGTATTTTAAATTATTGCCAGACGGTGGGAGACGGAGCGTGCTCCGTCTCTACAACTGGGTAATATCATTTCCTATCTTTTACGCTACTTCCCAAGTAGCCGATCTTCCACGTCCCGATAGAAGAGATATTGACATGGTTTCTATTGCTTTAAAATTTTCGGGAATAGAAAAGAATGTTTGATTTAAGTATTAGATTATCAGCGTATTAATAGAATGTGCTGATATGGCATTGAAGTATCTATGGGTCATGATCTTCCCCCTTTACCATTGCGTGATGTCCACACCGTAAGATGGTATGTGTTATCTCTTCCCGCTTGTCACAAAGGTCCAGCCAAGGGTTTACGGAAGGAGTTAGATCGCAGGGTGCGTTTGGGTGAGCCTACGTTCGATTTTTTCGCCCCCTCTTTCGTGGAGATGCATCGCCGTGAGGGGCGTTTGGTGGAGACTCACCGTCCGTTGCTCTACAATTATGTGTTTATCCGCTCTTCTGTGTATGAGATCTTTCGTTTGAAACGAGATTTTCCCTTGTATAATTTCCTGCCTAGCGTGGATGGCCGTGGCTCATATCCTTTTGTCTCCGATCGTGAGATGGAAAACTTGCGTTGGGTGGCTCGTTCTTATTCGGATGAGCTTCCGGTGTATGTGCCGGAAGCGGGTTATTTGCGTAAAGGTGACCGGATACGCATCACGGATGGTCGTTTCAAAGGTGTTGAGGCAAGTGTAGTAATACAGCCCGGTGTTGGCGAGCGGGAGGTAATGGTATGCGTGGACAACTGGATGTGGGTTCCTTTATTGCGTGTTCAGCCGGGCGAGTATGAGGTGATCAGCTTGGCCGAGGAAGGCAAGCATGTATATACCCGTTTGGACAATTCCCGGATACAAAATGGTCTTCATGAGGCGTTGGGCCGTCATTGGGGGGATGGTGGCGTTACGGCTATAGATCGTGAGCTGGCGACTGAGACCTTGCGTGCCTATGGAGAGTTACAGCTGGATTCTGCCGTGATGCGGTGCAAACTCTATTCCCTCTTGTTGCCCGCCTATACGATACTAGGGGACGAGGAGCGGCAAAAGTCGTTGATCGGAACGATCGTCTCGTTCTTACCCTTGATCCGTGCGGAGCAGTCGTTGGCATTATTACTACTTACGCTTTATGGTTGTACGGATAGCAGTATCTATTATTATCGTGCGCACGAGTTGATCGATCCGTGGAGTCGGGAATCCTCCCCGAAGAAGAGTAAATTATCCTTGATCCGTCGGTTAGCCGACTACGACCGCTGGCTAAAACACGTGGGAATTGAAAATTAAAAATTCAAAACATGCCTTCTCTTCCTTCTGGCATACGCTTGGTTACGTTACTAAACGAGCATCTGAACGAGATCATGGATCGTGAGCGTACGAACCGTACCTCGATCCATTTATATTGTACGGGTCCTTATTGGGTGGCTTTCGAGCGTTCTGCCTATCAGTTGTGTCTCACCTTCCCGGATAGCGAGATCACGCCGCTGCGCCTGTTCGCCTACCCGTTCCCGATCGTGATGGTGTCCGTGACGGATCGCTCGTTGCGTTCGTACGCCCGTAAACATATTTTGAGGCGGGACGAGACGGATTACGTGGTGCTGACCGTCCCCGAATCCTCCTTGACTGACTACCGAAGATGGCATGCCGGTGAGGTGGAGGGCTTGCCCCAGCTTACATGAACCCCAAATTTTATTCATGATGAACCTTTTTTCTAAACTCTCAACGTGGTATTTCTCAAGGAAAGCGTTGCCGTATTGGAGCATTATCCTGTTGGATTGCTTGGTGATCCTGTTTTCAGGCTTGCTGGTATATGCCTTGAATAACGGGATCTTCGCCACGATGGGCATCTTTTGGCACCTGTCGCTCACGTGGGGTGTTTGCCTAGTGCCTTATCTGGTGGGCTTTAGGCTGTTCCGTACGTATTCGGGCATCATTCGTTACTCTTCCTTCGTGGATTTGCAACGGGTGGGCTTCGCCGTGCTGTTCGGTGTGGTTTGCGTGGTGACCTTCCAAGAGTTTACGGATTTTTCGCCTTACTTGGTGTATATCCGTAAACGAGACCTTGTGCTATCCTCCCTGCTGGCGATGAGCTTGATGTGGGCGATGCGTGTGTTCGTGAAGTATTTCTACGTGACGACCTTTCGCCAGTCGAAGGCTGAGCGTGCCTTTATCTTCGGCGTGAAGCAGGGCGGTATCAGTTTGGCGAAGAGCATCCAGAACCAAGATCCCGCACAGTACGTGCTGGCAGGCTTCGTCTCGGAGGCCGGGAACATGCAGAATCGTATATTGATGGGAGTGCGTGTGTACCCTTTCGATGAGGAGCTGATCGATGCGATGCGCCGGGAGCGGGCGACGATCCTTTTCGTCTCCCCCTTGAAGAGCGACTCCATCCGGGAACAGCCGGATATGGTGGCCCGTTTGGCGGAGGCGGGGATCAAGATCTACGTGACCCCGGCGGCGCAAGAATGGGATGGCAGGAGCGATTTGACGCATACACAACTCCGGAAGGTTGAGATCGAGGATCTGCTTCCCCGGGAAAAGATAGAGATAGACATGGAGGCGGTGGGCCGCTTGCTTCGTGGTCAACGCATCCTGATAACGGGAGCCGCCGGCAGCATCGGTGGCGAGATGGTGCGCCAGATCGCCTCGTTCGCTCCGGATCGCTTGATCTTGGTAGATCAGGCGGAAACTCCCTTGCACGACATCCGCTTGATGATGGCGAGGGATTGGCGGGATATCAACGCCTATACCTTGGTGGCGGACATCGCTAACAAGTCTCGCATGGAGGAGATCTTCTCGGAGCATCGCCCCGCCTACGTGTTCCATGCGGCGGCTTATAAGCACGTTCCGATGATGGAGGATAATCCTTGTGAGAGTGTGGGTAACAACGTGGACGGTACCCGTGTGATCGCCGACTTGGCCGTGAAGTATGGCACGAGGAAGTTCGTGATGATCTCCACGGACAAGGCGGTGAATCCCACGAACGTGATGGGTTGCTCGAAACGTATCTGCGAGATTTACGTGCAGAGCCTCGACAAAGCGATCAAGGAGGGCCATGTGGAAGGCGTGACGCAGTTCGTTACGACCCGCTTCGGCAACGTGCTGGGTTCTAACGGCTCCGTGATCCCATTGTTCCGTGAACAGATTGCCAAGGGCGGTCCCGTGACAGTGACGCATCCGGATATCATCCGTTTCTTCATGCTGATCCCGGAGGCCTGCCGGTTGGTATTGGAGGCGGGTACGATGGGTAACGGTGGGGAGATCTTCGTCTTCGACATGGGCAAACCCGTGCGTATCATCGACTTGGCGAAACGTATGATTCAGCTTTCGGGCGCCAAGAACGTAGAGGTCCGGTTTACGGGTCTTCGTGCCGGCGAGAAGCTGTACGAGGAGGTACTGAACGACGAGGAGATCACGCTGCCTACCTTCCATCCGAAGATCAAGATCGCCAAGGTACGGGAGTACGATTATGATACGGTTTGCCAAGATATAGATGAACTCGTCGGCCTAGGCCGCTCGAGGGACGATATGGCCATTGTAGGCAAGATGAAGGCGATCGTCCCCGAGTTCAAGAGCCGGCACTCCAAGTACGAGGTCTTGGATAAGGCGCTAGAAAGCGCAAGCACTGATGCCTAAGGCCCCGGCGATGGTGGTGGCTATGGCGATGACTACTTTGATGATTACGCTCCAAACGTTGGTTTTCTTCTTTTCACTCATTTAAATTTGTTTTATAAGGTTGATAATACGAAGTCTGTATCAGTGAGCACGCCGAAGCGTGCCCCATTATATCTCATCCGGGCTCTCGCTGTCCGAGGAGCCGTTCTTACCGGAGATATCCACCGTTGTCTTACCGGCCTTCTGGGCCTTGATGACGGCGGCTTGGGCGGCCCGGGTGGGGACGAGGTTGAACTTGAGGCCTTGGAAGATGACTTGAAGTTCCTCGCCGGGGACGAACTGGATGTTCACCCCCTTGATATAGTCGGAGGTGAACAGGTCGGCACTTGGCGCTCCCCCGGAATTGATCTGGAGGCGGAAGGCACCCAGATCGCCGAAATTCACCTGCTTACCGGCTTTCAGACCTTCCAGCATGCACTCGGTGGTGGCGATGAGCACGGCCGAAACGTCGGCTTGGTGCACCGTACATTTACTCGCTATCAGGGTAGATAGCTCTTTTAGACTGAGCTCGCCGTTGGTTTGCGCCTTGGCGTAGGCTTTCTTGGGTTCCTCTTTTTTCAACGGGTTGCCCATCATGGCAATGGAATAGTTTAATGACATAATCGTAAGATATTTTAAGTGATACATAAGGAACTTGGGGGATGATGAGTTGAGTCCTCACGCTTGATGACTTGGCTCTTCGTGCTCCTTGATTTAAGTCTTCGGTTTGAAAGACTTAGGTCAATTAGGCGACTTTTCTTTATCGATAACCTGACAGCGAAGGTTGCCGGGTACGTAAGAGATATGGATCCATCGGGCGCCGGGCTCTAGAATGAGCTGAGTGAACTCGAGTCCGCACAGCTCGTGCGTCTCTTGTATCAGTCGGAACAAGAGGCGATGATCATCTGGAGAGCCGGCTATCAGGTCGGCGGCGCAACCGAGGAGGTGGTGACTGTGCTTGGCTCCCCCGATAAGGATGTTCAATTCGGGGCAGCGATAGCCGCTACTGATGACGATGGGGCTGCCCCAGACCCGCCGTAGCGGGTCTAGTAGCATTTCCACTAGGATCGTGACCATCCTCCGGGCCACCGGGGTGAGGCTGTTGTCGATCCCGTCTCGCCGGGCCGTGGCGGAGTCTTCAAACTCTTGATAATTAAAGTAGCGCATAGGGGACAAGGTTGATGTTTTTGTTTCTGTAGCAAAGATACGATAGGCGGAAAGCCCGGATATACCATTTGTTTCCACCTATTCGCTCTAGGAGAAGAATTTTAGGGTTCCCCTAAAAAATCATAGAATATCTGTACTTGCTTCGGCGTGATGGAGCGATCTTTCGAGTGATAACCATGACGGATAAGGGCCTCTTTCAGTCCTTTCACGTCACGGATATATCGGTTCAACTTATGCAAAGCGTTCGAAGGGGTGCCTGTCAGGCAATATTGACGGGCGAGATCTATTTTTTTCATCTGTATTGAATTTTAAAATGACTATAGGAGAGTTTCAAGTTTCAAGGTTTCATGAACCCTCTTTCCTCACACACACGTACGTACATTATAAGGGTTTCAAGTAAATCCCTTTATGCTCGCCATGCAGGAGGGCTCCGGAGTCGCATAGTCGGCGTAGCCATGTCTTGGCGGTGTTCTTGGGGATGTTGGCATGCTCGGCGGCCTCCATCCATTGGACGGTGGTGAACTCGTCCGGCATGGAGCTGAGCAGACTGTCCTTTTCCGAGAGGCCTCGGCTGGTGATCTCGCCGGTAGGCAGGAATGAGAGGATATGGGTGGCGTGGAGGTAGAGCGGCTCTGCCATTGTCAGAAGGGCGGCGAAGTCATCGTCGGTGATATGGAGTTCCCAGCCTCCGATGATCTTGTCCTTTAGGTTGTCGCTGTTGATGCCTTGGGCCGGCAGCAGTAATTCCGGTTGTTCCAAGGCACGAAGCATGGCTACCACCTCCATGAAACGTACGAGGTTGATGGCGAGGCGTACCACGGAACTGTTCATCTCCTGCCCGTTGGATTGCCGGGCACGCAGGAAAAGACGTACGAAGCTGTCGTTGAAAGCGGCTTGTTGCCGCTCGTCGAGGCGCAAGGTAATGGTACCCCGGCACTTGAGCTGATCGATCGTGGCCTTCCACTCGTAGCCCATCCGGTGGAATTCCTTCTCGGCGTCTACCTCGTCGACGGAGAATTGGTCGATCCATTCCCGGATCTGCGATTTGTAGTAGAAGACCTCACGGCTGAAGAGCCCGTTCTCGCCCGAGGGGATAAGCGGCGCTACCTGTCCGGGCGTACCCGAGAGCACCATCGAGAGGAAGGTGGAATCGCATTCCCGGTATTCGTTATCGGTCCGTCGGTTGAACGAGAGCCCGGCATGGTCGAAAGCGTTACGGAGCGTATCGCTCCAATGCCCGTAATCACCCCCGATAGCGGTGGTGATGGTATCCGCCTCGGTCTCGAAAATGATACCGGTGCCGTCCGAATCGATGATATTTTGCAAGATACCCGTCCCGGTATTGTTGCCGGAGATGATAAACATACTGTTTTTAGGCATCTGGGGCATCTCCATCTTGGCTTTCTCCTTGCCTAAGGCATGATAGGCCGCCAAATCTTGGCGGTACTGTTTCATCGCTAGGTCCACTTGTTGGCGGATCTCCCGGTGGATAGGCTCGATAAACTTACGCAGCCACGCCATGATGCCCTTACCCGATGCGGGCGGAGCGATCACGAAGAGCTGGATACAGGGATAGATCCAATGCATCCCATAGAGGCAACGCACCGTCTTGCCCAAGGTGGCGCCTAGGGCGGTGAGAGCCGTGAGCAAAAGGATATCCCGCTGCTCGGCATTATCGGTGAAACCGAGGATGTCCTGTAGCAACGAGGGCCATGGATAGCCGGGTACCAGCCGTGGCAGGGAGGTGTAAGGCTCGCTGCCGATGTGGAGTGGGGCGTCGTTTGCCTCGGTTTCCCGATCGCTGGTCTCGTGGGCTTGATCTACCGTATCGGCTGTATTATATGTACTCACACGTGTGTGTGAGGAAAAGGGTTTCGTGAAACCTTGAAACTTGAAACCTATTTCCACGCCCGCCAGCTTGGCCAAGTGGAAAGCGGTGCCCAGATGGACATTCTGGTTTCCGGTGCGCAAGGCACTGGAGAAAAGCTTGTTGGCGTGTAGGGCGTTGAACTTGGGCGATGGCTCGCAGAGACTGATGAAGTCGCTACGTCCTGCCTCCCCGCAATCGGTAGCGATGGCGAAAGCCAATTGTACATACTCGGCGTAAGTGGGGGCGATGTCGGCATGGGCCGCCCGTACCGCTTCTACTAGTTTGGAAAGATCGTTGTTCATGGTATGAATATTTTAGCGTTAGAATCGTGAGATAAGAAACAGCAGCGGGCGATATCCTTGCCACAGGTATCCACCTCACCCTTGAAGGTGTCGGCATACAGGAGCTGTATGTAACTCATGGCCCATCGAACGGTCTCGTCTCCGGGTATGAAAAGCTTCACTCCCAGTCCTCCGGGGCTGACAAAGGCGAGGCGGGTCCCGAGATAGGGGTCCTCGAAGAGGTGGTCCCGGAGTTGTTCCGCCTCCTCGAGAGAGGCGAGATGGTCGATATCGACCACTACCAACCCCGAGGCGGAGATGAGAGCGTCGCTCTTACGACGGGAAAAAACGCCGTGGGGCGTTACGAACGGCAGTTGCCGCTGCTTGAGCTGGCGGTATTCCGCTACCCTGCCTTCCCGGATGAAGGTGCGTAATTCGTTGGTAACCGTTTCGAGAGATTTATCCTCGGTGATCCATCGGTACACTTCCCGTAGTGTACAGTTCCCGGTAGGAAGCGTGTTGGTGATGGGAGGAAGAAAGTAAGACATTTGTTGGTCCATATCAATAGGATTTCAGATTAATTTTCTAAAGCTATTGCTAATAATTGATTCTGCGTTTCAGCCTATAGGCTGAAATATCGGATGATTGCTTAATAAAAATTAGCATAGTATGAAGGAAAATTTAGATTTGAACCAGATTTTATTTGATGAGTTAGTGGAATTTCCACGTAAGCGGTTAGGAATCTCTATCCGTGAGTTTTGTACGGAGGCCCACGTAGGCACCGCCACCTACAGCAAAGCGAAAAAAAAAGAGTATCAATC
Organism: Parabacteroides sp. CH2-D42-20; assembly: GCF_003670185.1. Classification (NCBI taxonomy): domain Bacteria; kingdom Pseudomonadati; phylum Bacteroidota; class Bacteroidia; order Bacteroidales; family Tannerellaceae; genus Parabacteroides; species Parabacteroides sp. CH2-D42-20. The sequence goes on from NZ_RAYG01000023.1 coordinate 22,831, forward strand.
CCCAGAGTCTGACCCGCTTGGTACAAGAACTATGCGTAGAGATGGATGAACCGGAGTTCATGGGGTATGGGGCCGGGGCGCTCAAGGAGGTGTATAGGGCGATGAGGCGTGGAATGGAAAAATAGAGGGTTGAAAATTGATCGTTTAGGGAAATAACGTTATATTTGTCTTGACGAACCAATAAACAGAGACGAAGATGGAAGGGCGGCGATTATATCCGATAGGGATACAGACATTCTCCAAATTGAGAGAGGGGAATTATGTGTATGTAGATAAGACGGAATTGGTCTACCGAATGACACACGGCGCGTCTGGTTATATATTCTTGAGCCGTCCCCGCCGTTTCGGGAAGTCGTTGCTTACTTCTACGCTCCATAGTTATTTTGAGGGGCGAAAGGAATTGTTCGAGGGCTTGGCCATCGAGCACCTGGAGAAGGAGTGGACAAGGTATCCGGTGCTTCATTTCGACATGAGCACGGCGAAGCATATGGACAAGGATCGGCTTCTGAGTGAGCTGGAGAGGAAATTGTATGGTTACGAGCAGATATACGGACGTGATGAGAGCGCTATTTATACGAACCAACGTCTGGAAAGTCTCATCAAACGTGCCTACGCCCAGACCGGTCAAAAGGTGGTTGTCTTGATTGACGAGTACGACGCTCCCTTACTGGACGTGGTGCATGAGGAGAAGGAGCTGCCGAAGCTTCGCGACGTGATGCGTAACTTCTATAGTCCGCTGAAAGCCTGCGATCCTTATTTGCGTTTCGTATTCTTGACAGGTATCACGAAGTTCTCTCAATTGAGCATCTTCAGCGAGTTGAACAATATCAAGAATATCAGCATGCTCCCGGAGTACGCTTCGCTCTGTGGCATCACGGAGGAGGAAATGCGTGAGCAGATGGGCGAGGATATCGGTCGTTTGGCCGACAACCTCGGCGTTACTCCGGAGGGTGCCTTGGGTGCCTTGAAATCGAATTATGACGGTTACCATTTCACGTGGCCCTCGCCCGATATATACAATCCGTTCAGCCTGTTGAACGCCTTGGCCGACAGTAAACTAAATTCCTATTGGTTCGGTAGCGGTACGCCCACCTATTTGATCGAGATGCTGAACAAGTATCACGTGAAACCCCAGCAAATAGGCGCACGCAAGGTTTTGGCAGAGTCGTTTGACGCACCCACGGAACGGATGGTCGATATTACGCCATTGCTCTATCAGAGCGGTTACATCACGATAAAGGATTATTCCTCGCTCACGAATTTGTACACGCTCGACATCCCAAACAAGGAGGTACGTATGGGATTGATGAAGAGTTTATTGCCCAATTATTTGCATCAATACACAGCGGATGGACTTACTACAGTAGCCCTTCTTTTCGAGGCGATCTCTGGAGAGCGGATGGACGATGCCCTGCGTTTATTGCAGACCTTCCTGTCCACCATCCCCCAATGTGACAATACGGATTACGAGGGCCATTACCAGTCCTTGCTTTACACGGTCTTCAGCCTGCTAGGAATGTATGTGGACGTGGAAGTCCGTACCCCGAAAGGCCGTGTGGATATGGTGATGCGCACACCGACAACACTCTATGTCGTGGAATTGAAGTTAAACAAGACTGCGGATATAGCCCTTGAGCAAATCAATTTGCGCAATTACCCGGAGCGCTTCGCCCTTTGTGGGTTGCCGATCGTAAAGGTTGGGATTAATTTTGATAGTGGGCGGCATACGTTGGGGGATTGGGTTATCGAATAAAGAACCTAAACGAAATTTTTTTACCAAACTCAGTTAGGACACTTCAAAAGTGTCCTAATTAAGAAGTATATCCTAATTTGAACACTTACTTCCTGTCTCTCCCGATATAAAACAAATGACTTAACTGTGAATCCTGTTGTATCTTCCCCGAAAAAAGTCTTCCAGTCTAGTACAAATACTAAGCTTTGGGATAAACAGGCCGGAGTTTGGGAGGAGTAGGTTGATAAATACTTCATCTTTTTTGAAAATTAGAAAGATGAGAAATGTTTGGTGCTAACGAAAAAATAATCAAATGAATAGAGAAATCAAGATAGCCGTAGCCGGAACCGGTTATGTAGGACTAAGTATTGCCACTTTGTTGGCACAACATCATCAGGTAATAGCAGTGGATGTCATTCCAGAAAAGGTAGAGATGCTTAACCGTAAGCAATCTCCCATACAGGATGAATACATAGAAAAATACTTGGCAGAGAAGGAGCTGAATCTTACGGCAACGTTAGATGGAGCCTCCGCATACCGGGAGGCAAACTTCATTGTCATCGCAGCTCCTACGAATTACGATCCGGTGAAGAATTACTTTGATACGCATCATATAGAGGATGTGATAGACTTAGTGCTAAGTGTTAATCCGGAGGCCATAATGGTCATTAAATCGACTATTCCTGTAGGCTATTGTCGGAACCTTTACTTGAAATATGCCAATAGGGGAGTTTCGAAATTGAATCTACTATTCTCTCCCGAATTCTTACGTGAAAGCAAGGCGTTATACGACAACTTATATCCAAGCCGAATTATCGTGGGAACGCCGAAGCTGATAGCTGATGAACAATTCAACGCTGAGAACGAGGCGATAAGCAAAATTGCCGATATACCGGCATTGGAAGAGGCGGCTCGAACATTTGCGGCCTTGTTGCAAGAAGGAGCCATCAAGCAGGATATACCTACCCTGTTCATGGGAATGAAAGAGGCAGAGGCTGTGAAATTATTCGCTAATACTTATCTAGCTTTGCGAGTAAGCTATTTCAACGAGTTGGATACCTATGCGGAGGTGAAGGGATTGGATTCGCAAGCGATCATTCAAGGTGTAGGTTTGGATCCACGAATCGGTACGCACTATAACAACCCCAGTTTTGGATATGGAGGTTATTGCCTGCCTAAAGATACCAAGCAGCTATTGGCTAATTATCAAGATGTACCTCAGAACATGATGAGTGCCATCGTGGAGAGTAACCGAACTCGTAAGGACTTCATTGCAGATCAGGTATTGCGCAAGGCCGGCTATTACGGTTACAGCGACCGGAACAGTTTCCGGCAGGTAGAGGAGAAGGAGTGCGTGATCGGAGTCTATCGCTTGACGATGAAATCGAATAGTGATAATTTCCGTCAATCCTCTATCCAAGGTGTGATGAAGTGTATCAAGGCGAAAGGGGCGGCAATTATCATCTATGAGCCAACTTTGGAAGATGGAATTTCCTTCTTTGGCAGTATGGTCGTGAATGACTTAGCCCGATTTAAGGAGATGAGCCATGCTATCATAGCTAATCGTTATAACAATTGTTTGGATGATGTAGCGGGGAAGGTTTATACAAGGGATATTTTTTTCAGGGATTAGCCCGTATTTAATAAGATGGTATTTTTTCAAGACAAACTAAGTAGGAATAAAACCGTATTAGCGAATTTTTCGTACCTAAGTATATTGCAGGTATTTACGATCCTATTCCCCTTGTTGACCTATCCTTATTTGTTGCGTGTTATAGGGTTGGAATTGTATGGTGTGATCGTATTTGCTCAAGCTATTATAAACTATGTCTCGTTGGTGATAAACTTCGGATTCAATATGTCTGGGGCGAGGAAAGTGGCGGTTTATAAGGAGGATAAAGTGCTTTTATCTAGAATTGTATCATCTACTTACTTATGTAAATTGATATTATGGCTTATTTGCCTTGTCGTATATTTATTGATTATAAGTTTAGTTCCGTTTTTCAAGGATTATTATTGGGTCTATGTTCTCTCTTTCTTATTGACATTTAATGAGCTTCTTCTACCCATCTGGTTTTTCCAAGGGATCGAGAAGATGAAGTATATCACTATCGTGAACCTGTCTGCCCGCTTGTTGTTCGTGGTGGCTATATTCTTGTTTGTTCGTGAGCGGGAGGATTATTTATGGGTTCCATTGTTGAATGGTATCGGAGCTATGTTGGCGGGTTGTTTGTCATTGTATATCGTTTTGGGAAAGGAGAGGATAAACTTATCGGTAATACCAATAAGGGATTTAAAATTAGCTTATAAGGAGAGTGCTCCTTTGTTTGTGTCAATCGTGTCTACCCAGATTTATGTGAACGTAAACAAATTGCTGATTGGTTCCTTCTTGGGAATGTCCGAGGTTTCTATTTATGATATGGCGGATAAAATGTTATATTTGATGAAGTTACCTATTTCCATGATGGCGCAAGCAGTTTTCCCGAAGATTTCTCGTGAACGTAATGTTAGTTTTGTTAATCGTGTGATGTTTTTGGTGGCAGGGGTTGTTACGTTGGCTTATGTCGCTTTGTTTGCCGGAAGTGAATGGATCGTACGCTTTTTCTCTGGTGAATATATAAAGGAGTCGTCTGTCATTATGCGATTATTGGGCGTATCTGCGATTTTTGTCTCTTTTAATGTTTTTATGGGAGGTAATCGCCTTGTCCCATTTGGATATTCATCGGTTTATATGCGGGTAATGGTCAGTAATTGTTTGTTTTTCTTGGCAGGAATAGGCTTGTTGTGGGTGATAGAAAATATTAATATGTACACAGTGACGGTGATGGCTGTGGCAGTGGAAGTTTTTTGCTTTATATCGTTGATTTATAGAAACAAACGGTTTGGTTTACTAGGGATAAAAAGATAAATAGGTATCGGTCTATTAATTTATTAAGTTTCATTGCGTTGTCTGGAATCATATGTAATGGAATATATTTTGTTTCTTTTGTTTGTCATTTTGTAGGCATTGACAATAGTACTTATTGGTAGAATAAAAATTATGAAAAAATATACTTCACAACATATATTGTCGCAGTGTAGTGTTCTGTTTGCGTTTATTGTTATTTTTCAATCATGTTATCCATGGTTTTTGTGGGGGGATATACTGGTTGGTAACATCTCTATTATGTTGTTCCTTGTTTGTCGTATTTTGTTAAGGAGCAAGATTTCAAATCGTTATAGACTGCCAGCCTTTTTTCTGTTTTTATTTTACTTATGGATGGGGATTTATCAAGCAGAACAGCTTCAAACTCCTGTTGTTCAGCTTATCAAGCGTATTCTTCCGTTATTCTTTATTGTTTCGATGCAAAAGGAAGAAAAAGTACGTCTCAAGGATCTTACTATCAATATTATTTCGTTGATTCTTTTTATTTCTTTTGTAGCATATGTCTTTATCATCTTTTTGGAATTCCCTTTACAGCCAATGGAGATTAGGCATCCAATCAATACATGGTATCCTCCATTTCTTAACTATTACTTTTTTATAACGGCATATGGTGATTTTCTACGTTTCCATAGTATTTTTACTGAACCAGGACATTTGGGGATGTTTTGTGCTCTGTTGCTTTATATTAATAGATATAGCATGAAGGATTTCCGGAACGTAATAATGTTAATTTCGTTAATTTTTAGTTTTTCTTTAGCTGCTTATGTTTTATTGGTAGCAGGGTGGTTCATATATGAGTTGATACCAGAGATTTCTTTTCGCAAAATTAGTAAGATGAGTTTAGTGATCGTTTTGTTTGTTTGTGTAGGTTGGTGCTATCTCTCCTATAGTCCAGATGGAATTATCCAGAATTTGATTATAAATCGATTGGCCTATGATGAAGAAAAAGGTGTACAGGGCAATAACAGAAATACTTACGATTTTATGCAGACATATGACAAATTGAGTACTTCTGAGTATCTTGTAGGAAAAGGAAGTACTTTTATGAATGAAAAATTTGCGAATACGGCTAACAGCTCTTACCGAAATTTCATTATGGCTAATGGGTTTATTGGTCTGTCTCTTTTATTTTTGTTCTTCTTGTCTGTGATTTATGCTTTTCCTTCACGATTAGCATTTGGAATGTTTCTTCTTTTTATTATGTCGTTTTGGCAACGTCCTTATTGGCTTTTAGAAATAGAATCATGGGTGTTTTTGTGTGCGGTATCTATATTTTATTATGACAAAAATATATAGTATGAATTTTATCTATTCTTCCAATATTTTTGATCAATCTAAAGTTAATATGATAAGTGTTTGTCATTCTGTTGGTAACGCTTTTTTATCTATTGAATTATAAGGTAAAAGGCAATTTAATAAATATATCGTAATGGTTCCTATAGCATCTATCGTAATCCCCGTATTCAATAAAGGGGAATTGTTACAAACGATGATAAATAGCATCCTAGCTCAAGATTATCAAGATTGGGAATTACTATTGGTTGATGATGGCTCTGATGAGAAAACGCTCACTTTATTGCAGCACATTCAAAAATCAGATAAGCGAATTCGTTTTTTTAAGCGAAATCGTTTGCCAAAGGGTGCCCAGACTTGTCGAAATATAGGTTTCGAACAAGCGAAAGGTTGTTATATTCTTTTTTTTGATTCGGACGATTATATAGCTCCATATTGTCTTTCTCAGCGGATTTGTTTTATGGAAGCTCATTCCGAATTAGATTTTTCTATATTTCCAGCAGCTACTTTTCAGAGGGAGTACAATGATGGAACGATTCGTTATGGTTTACCACCTAAGACTAAAGATGATTTGTTGCTATTTTTACTGCCTCATCTTCCTTTTGTAGTATGGAATAATATATATCGGAGTGATTCCTTACGAAAATATGGTATAGAGTGGGATGAACGGTTAAAATCTCTACAAGATTCTGATTTTAATATCCAAAGTATTATGTTGGGATTAAAGTATGATTATGCTTCTTCTTATGAAAAGGTAAAGCCTGATTATTATTATCGTGTGTTGGCCGATATAAGTTCAATAAGTAAATGTATTACCGATATATCACACTTTGAATCTCATCTTTATTTCTATCAAAAGAATATAGATGAAGTACGAACCTATTGTGGCAAATCCTATGAATATGTGTTGAAGAATCGTTCTATTTTCTTTTTTAGAAAGATTATAGTAGGTGGTAATGATGCTCTCCCTTATTTACGGAGATTAGAGGAGATTGTTCAAGGATTTAAAGGGGGGAATATGCTGATTATTCGTTTTCGATTTTATGCTTTTTTATGTAGAAAATATGGGATTAGAAACAAATTACTCGATTTTTGTTTTTTTCCCGTCTTGTTTCGTTATTATTTTTTCTATAGAAAATAGAATGCTAAATATAAAAGAAATAACAGTATCATTACTTGTAAATATAGGGCGATGTTTATCTTATGTTTGTAATTATAGTATTATTTTTCGTCTCATTCCATTTCTCTGGAGATGTTTTTATACGGGAGTAATGAAGAGATTTTTTAAATCATTTGGCTCGGGAAGTCTTATTAATCCTAAATTTTGTTATTTAAAAGGTGCCCAATATATCTCTATCGGAAAGAATACTTTCTTAGATAAGAATATGGAGCTCACAGCATACAATTCTTATCGAGTACAAAAGAATTTTTATCCTTTTATTACAATAGGCGATAATTGTCATATTGGGATGAATGCTAAAATTACAGCTATTTATTCCATCAAAATCGGAAATGGGGTACTTATGGGACGTAATGTTTTGATTACAGACAATGCACATGGTAGATCTGTAGCTGATGATATACCGCCGGCAGATCGACTTTTAATTTACAAAGAAGGTACAGTAATTGAAGATAATGTATGGTTAGGCGATAATGTTTCTATCCTTCCTGGAGTACGTATAGGGAAAGGATGTATTGTCGGTGTTAACTCGGTGGTGACAAAAGATATACCACCTTATAGTGTAGTAGGAGGTATACCTGCAAAAGTATTGAAAACTATGAAATAATGAGGATGTTTGCTTTGGTTATAAGGAAAAGATAGTGGAGGAGCGAATGAAAATTGTCTTTACGAGTTGGAAGAGTGGTTCTAGATAAGGTATATAGCTTCTTAACCTTTTTATTGTTGAATGAGATTGTATTTATATCTTTGGATATGATGTGTATTGATTTTTAGCGTTTATGCATGTTTTTCATGTTCTTATTTTTTTATAAAAACAAATTATTATGATTGCAATTCTAATGTCCACTTATAATGGCTCATTATTTATTAAAGAGCAAATAGAATCTATATTGAAACAAACAAATAAAGAGTGGTTACTATATATCAGAGATGATGGATCTACAGATGATACAAGGATGATTTTGCAAGAATATGCAAAGAAAAATCCGAATAAGATTCATCTTTTACGTGATGAGTTTATGAATATGGGAGCTGGACGTTCATTTATGTATTTATTAAAAGTCGTAGATGCTGATTATTATATGTTCTGTGATCAAGATGATGTATGGATGGAAAATAAAATAGAGCGAACCTATTCATATCTTAGAGAATTGGAGCAAAAATATGGTGAAAATACAGCTATTGGAGTCTTTACGGACTTGACTGTTGTTGACGCTGATTTAACCGTATTGATGCCATCACTTTGGAAAGGGGATAATCGTAATCCTGATTTTGTATATGATTTTTACAAACAATGGACAAATAGACATGCCTCGTATGGCTGTACACAGATGTTCAATCTTGCGGCTAAGAAATTACTCCTTCCTTACCGACAATTTGAAGGTACTATGGGAGCTCATGATAATTGGGTTGAATATATTCTCATTAAGAAGGGTGTATATGACTATATAGATGAGAGCACGATTTTATATCGTCAACACGGAACCAATGTAGTAGGTGCAAATTTTAGTCATAGTTATAAAGATGATATTCATAAAATATTCCATGATCCTAGCTTGCTTTGGGGAAAAATAGTAAAAGATTATAAGCGAATGAAAATCATGCCGTTCCATGTGTCGTTATCAAAGGTCTTGTGGTATCGATTTTATCAAAGTATTGAAGCATTTATAAAGAAATCGTTATGAGCCAATATCAGAGATATAGGGACTATGAGCTCTCTGAGGGAGTCACCGTACGTCAATTGCAGTTAAAGCTTTTGGAAATCTTCTTGTATTTCAAAAAAATATGCGAGGAGAATAATCTTACATACTGGTGTGGTGGTGGGACTATGCTGGGCGCTGTACGTCATAAAGGATTTATACCTTGGGATGACGATTTGGATGTCTTTTTACCAAGAAAAGATTACGAACGATTGTATGAGATTTGGGATCAAGTAGCAGATACCAGCCATTATGTACTTGTCCGTACAGATGAAAAAGTTAATTATCATCATGCAGCAATGAATTTAGTTGATGTACGGACTACTTATGTTAACAGACATTCAGTGAATGAAGATATATATCATGGAATTTATATAGATGTGATTCCTTTTGAAGGATGTCCGAGCTCTAAAGTAGAGAGAGCCTTACAAATATATCACTCTATAATGTTTTCTGTGTTTAATGTTCAAAGACTTCCTGATAATCAAGGCTCTTTTTTGCGATTGCCTACTAAAATTCTATTATCTCTTGTTAGATCTTCACAAAGCCGTTATAAGATTTGGAAGAAACATCAAGATAAAATGACTCAATATGATTTCTTTACAGCTAAATATGTGAAAGAAACTGTATCATCATTTAAGGGATTATTCCGATTGTATGATAGAGATATTTTTAATACTGTAGATGCGGTATTTGAAGGGCATATGGTTAAAATTCCAGCAGGATATGATTATTATATGAAGTGTATTTATGGAGACTATATGTCACTTCCTAAAGATATATCAATAGATATGTCTTCAAGATATGAAGTTATAAAATTTATTGATTTAAATGAGCCTTATACAAAATATAGAGGAATATATTATCTAGTAGATGTAAACGAATGACTATGAATGTTGCTATTATTTTTGCGGGTGGTTCGGGGAAAAGAATGAACACTATATCTCGTCCCAAACAGTTCCTTGAACTACGAGGAAAACCGGTTATTATTTATACCCTTGAATTATTTGATACTCATCCTGATATAGATGCGATTTGTGTGGTTTGTATTAAAGCTTGGATTCCTTTCTTAGAAAAGCAACTGAGGAAATTTGAGATCACAAAAGTCGTAAGTATTGTGCCAGGAGGTGAAACTGGACAAGATAGTATTTATAATGGTCTTTGTGCTGCCGAGAAATATGCAAAAGAACTAAAAGCGAATGATGTTAATGTTTTGATACATGATGGTGTAAGACCTCTTATAACACAGCAGACTATAACAGATAATATCAACATGGTTAACGATAAGGGTAATTGCATAACTTGTATTCCTGCAACTGAGACTTTTATTGTTACGCAAGATGATGGTTCGTTAGATATTCCTTCTCGGGAGCATTCTAAAATTGCCCGTGCTCCTCAAAGCTTTAGATTGAATGATATATTGCAAGCTCATAAGAAAGTATTAGAAAGGAATAGGCATGATTATATAGATTCTTGTACCTTAATGAGTTCTATGGGCTATAAAATGAATACAATAATGGGGCCTATGGAAAATATTAAAATAACAACACCTACTGATTATTTTATATTTAGGGCTATGGTTGAAGTTCATGAAAATCAACAAATATTTGGGTTCTAGTATGAATGTGGTTCTTCAACAGAATATAAGAGATTTTACACAATCATTTGAGCTATCACATAGATTATCTCATTCAAGATTCTTGATTACTGGATGTACAGGATTAATAGGTTCTATCTTAGCTCATTCTTTACTTGCAATAAAACAGGATATTGATATTATAGCACCAGTACGAAATATTAAGAAAGGTGTGGATCTGTTTGATGAGGCTGAATTAAAGAATATTCATTTTATAGAGTGTGATCTAAGTCAGTTTGATTATAGTGAAATTGGTACAATTGACTATATAGTTCATTGCGCAGCCCCAACATCTAGCCAATTTTTTGTAGAGCATCCGGTAGAAACTTTTGATATTATTTATCAAGCAACTCGTAATCTTTTGGAATTTTCTAGAAAGTCGGAAGTTAAGAGTTTCGTATATTTATCTTCTTTAGAAGTGTATGGGACTATTACGGATGATTCTATACTTGTAACTGAAGATATTCAAGGCTATTTAGAACCAATGGCTGTACGTAGTAGTTACCCTATGGCAAAAAGAGCTACGGAAAATCTTTGCTGTTTGTATGCTTCGGAATATGGCGTAAATGTAAAAGTAGCAAGATTAACTCAAACAACAGGAGCTGGAGTGTCTAATGATGATAATCGTGTAATAGTTCAATTCTGTAGATTGGCTGTTCAAGATAAAGATATTATTTTGCATTCTTCAGGAAATGCAGCTAGGCCATATTGTTATACTATGGACGCAATAAGTGCCATTCTGTATATTCTTCTTAATGGAAATAACGGTCAAGCTTATAATGTTGCAAATGAAGATAGTTATATTTCTGCAAAAGATTTGGCATTATATATACAAAAAAAAATCAATCCAAATATTAAAGTTAAGTTGGAGATTAACAACGAGATGGGATATGCTCCAGAAACTAAACTGAGGTTGTCTACTAATAAATTATGTGCTCTTGGTTGGAAGCCAAAATACTCTATTTGTCAGATTTTAGATAATCTAAAAAAATCGATTTTATTAGAAGATTAGGGGTTTAATCTGTAGATTCTTTACATATGTAACCAAGGAAATTTCAAAATATTTAATTGTACCATACTTATGAAATATTTAATAGTAGCAGCACATCCTGATGATGAAGTTTTAGGTGCAGGTGGGGCCATTTACAAATGGACTAGAGAGGGACATATAGTGGATGTATGTCTAATGTGTACAGAAGCTAGAGCGAGGGCTTTCCGTCCAGAGGATAAGGAATTAAACAATAACTTGAATGCGTCTTCCAAATTTCTTGGAATAAACAAAATATATGAAGGAGTATTCCCTAATATAGAGATGAATACGGTGCCGCATTTGAAATTGGTGCAGTTTATTGAAAGTGCTATCAAAGAGAGTCTGCCAGATATTGTCATTACTCATCATCCCGCTGATACAAACAATGATCATTTGCAGACTTCTATGGCTTGTCAGGAAGCTATCCGTTTGTTCCAACGTAGGCCCGAGGTGAAACGAGTGAATGAATTTTGGTATATGGAGGTGCCAAGTTGCACGGAATGGGCTATTAATAACGCTATGAATCTGTTCCGTCCTAATTGTTACGTGGAAGTTGGTAAAGAAGGAGTGAATGCCAAGATTACGGCATTGGGAATGTACAGAGGTGTGATGCGCCCTTATCCGCATCCTCGTAGTGTCGAATATATTACAGGTCTTGCCACTGTTAGGGGTAGCCAGTGGGGAACGAATTATGCGGAAGCTTTTGAATGTACTTTGAGGAGAATTTAGTGTTAATACCATTGTTTATGTATAAGAACTTTTTTAAGCCACTGATTGGAATATTACTTTCGTTTTTTGGATTGATGGTTTGCTGTATCCCTATGATTATTATTGCTATTACAATTAAATTAGACAGCAAAGGCCCCATTATGTTTCGCCAAGTAAGACTTGGTAAAGGACAAAGACCTTTTAGGATTTATAAGTTTCGTACTATGTGTGATGGTGCTTTTGAGAAAGGTGGAGTTGTAACTAGTGCGGATGATACTCGTATTACAAAAGTTGGTGCTGTATTGAGAAGAACAAGTTTGGATGAGCTTCCTCAGATGTTTAACATTTTACTTGGTCAGATGGCTATTATCGGCCCGAGACCGATTTTAGATTTTGAGTTCAATCCATATAAGAACAATGCTAGATTCTGCAAACGTTATGATGTTACGCCTGGCATGTTTTGTACTGTTGATGTCTATGACAGAGCGGCAGAGCGTGATGTTCAAATGGTGCTTGATGCTGATTATGCGGAGCAACAGAGCTTTTGGTTGGACTTCAAGACCTTCTTCGGAGTTATTAAGGTTGTAGTTACAGGAGAAGGTGTTTATAAAAATGAAAGTAAATATAGAAATAAATAATTGTAATAATGAATAATAGCTATAATGGACATTTGGTTATTGTGTTTGCGTTGGAGCATTACAATCCTTTGAATATGATCCGTGCTTTTGGCGAACAAGGAATTAATCCTGTATATATTTCTGTAAAACGTAGATATGAGGTGGCTACGAAAAGTAAATACATCTCGAAGCTTCACTGTGTAGATTCGGTTGAAGATGGTTTTCTACTATTGATAAATCAATATGGAAGACTATCTGAAGAAACAGGAAAAAAACCTTATATCCTGTTTTCAGATGATAAATCTGTAGGTTATTTTGATTTGCACTTTGAGGAGTGGAAAGATAAGTTTATCACTTACAATGCAGGACGTAACGGACGTATTAATGAATTCATGGATAAGTATGAAATTCAACAGTGTGCAAAACGACACGGATTTAATGTACTTGATTCGTATGTTATTAAAAAGGGAGATCCTGTACCAGATGGGCTTTGGTATCCTATTATAACTAAAGATATTTCTCCTAATTTGGGTAGTTGGAAATCTGATGTATTTATTTGTCAGAATAAACAGGAACTTGTGGAGGCTTTAGAAAAGATAACATGTCCACTCATTATGTTGCAACATTTTGTCGATAAGCAAAATGAAATGGCACTTGAGGGGTATACTATCAATAATGGTAAGGAAATGCAGATTATTACACAGATGAAGTGGAAATATCTGATTCAAGGATATTATAGTCCGTTTCATGATGTCTGTATGTTTACTGATAAAGATATGGAAATCAGGCTGCAAGCCATGTTTGAAGAGATTGGCTTTGAAGGAGTATTTGAAGTGGAATTCTTGATTGATAAGGATGGAACCTATTATTTCATGGAAACAAACTTCCGCGCATCGGCATGGAATCCTACTTGTAAATTTGCAGGAATGCCATTACCTTATCTTTGGGTGAAAGGTATGATGAACGGATATATTGATCCGAATGATCGTAAAGAGTTCGAGCCTTTTACTTCCATGAGTGAAATTATCGATTATAGTAAGCGTGTAGAAGGTGGTTTATGTTCTATAGCTGAATGGTTGCGTGATTTTAAAGATGCAAAGTGTGTGTATATATATGACAAGGAGGATAGAGGACCATGGGATGCTGTTATAAGAGATTGGGAGAGTTTCAAATGATATAAGAGTAATGAAAAGAGTGCTGATAACAGGAGCCGGTAGCTATATTGGGACAAATATAGAAAACTGGTTAAACCGATTCCCCTCAAAATACCAAGTTGCTTCTATTGGAACAATAAATAATGAATGGAAGAAAACAGATTTCTCTTCTTTTGATGTAGTGATAGATGTCGCTGGTATTGCTCATATAAAAATTACGGAAGACTTAAGGGATTTGTTCTATTCGATTAATCGGGATATGACGATTGATATATGCCAAACAGCAAGAGAGTCAGGAGTGAAGCAATTCATTTTCTTGTCGTCAATGAACGTTTATGGAGATGATTGTGGTATTGTCACAGATAAGAATAATGAGAATCCTTCTAGCTTTTACGGAGATAGTAAACTGCAGGCGGATAAAGTTATTCAATCCATGAATGACGATTCGTTTGCGGTATGCAGTGTTCGTCCACCAGCGATATATGGTAAAGGTTGCAAAGGGAATTATCCTTTACTAGTGAAATACGGGCAAAAGTTGCCTGTGTTTCCTGATTATCCGCAGAGAAAGAGCTTGATTTTTATTGATAATCTATGTGAATTTATCAGACTGTTGATTGATAATAATTCTAAGGGGATTTTTTGTCCGCAGAATATAGAGTACGCTTCCACTTCTGTTATGGTAAATGCTATAGCGAAATATAGTGGTCATAAAATATGGTTGACTACATTATTAAATCCTTTCGTATGGCTAGGTATAAAACTGATTCGTTTTGTACAACGTGCTTTTGATGATGATGCTTATGATTTGTCATTAAGTAATGATTTTGATGGAAAATATAATGTGGTTTCTTTTGAGGAATCTATAAAAAGATCTGTATAGTTTTATATTCGAGGCTAAGGATGGAATATATATAGGGTGATTCGTTTACTAGAAGAGACGTATTATAGCTCTTGCTCTGTAGGCTGTCGAAGACTAAGAATAATGTTATCGGGAGAGTTGGTATAAGAACCGGCTCTCCCGTTTTTTATTTCTATTGAATGCTTGCGCTTAAAAGGCGATCGCCACCTCCGCACCGATCTGGAAGGGCTTACCTAGTTGGATAAACGGATTCCCGAATGACTCGAAATAAAATGCAGAGTAATGGGTGTTCGTTATATTACGGCTCCATAGGTTTACGTTGACGATACCTTTGCGTACGCCTACCTTTGCGTTCACCGTTCCGTAGAATTTCTGGTAGATGTCGTTTCGCTCGGTCCAGAAGATCTTTCCGACACCGCTGAATTGGGCGGAGGCGGAGAATTGGTCTATCCATGCGTTACGGAACAGGCGGGTGTATTGCAGTCCTACGTTGAAGGTATGACGTGGGGTATATGGGATGAAGTTGTTCTTGAAATCCTCTTTCCCATTGTTGTAATCCCGGAACGTAGCATGGGTGAAACTGTAATTAACGTCGGCGGTTAGCCCATCGATGATGCGGGCACGCAAGGAGGCCTCTATACCGTAGCTTTTGGCTTTCCCTGCGTTGGTGAGGATACGGCCGTTGCCGCTGTTCACGAATTTGGTCAACTGCACGTCTTGAATGTCCATATAGAAACCTGTCAATTCTGCGCTTAGGCGTTGGAATAGCAACTCGCTACGGATACCGATCTCGTAGTTCCAGCTTTTCTCCGGTTTGTAGGAGGCTACTTCCTCGATGGGGGTAGGTTCTTTGACTTCGATCGGCATCATGTCCTTGAAAGCGCTCATCATATCGTATTGCATCTGGCTTTGCATCACGTCTGCCGACATTTGTACGTTGTAGCCCCCGGTCTTATAACCTTTCGCTACTGATACATAGGTGAACGTGTTTGACGAGCATTCGTACTTTAAAGAGACTTTCGGAAGTACTTGCCAGAAGTCTTGGGAGACACTGGCGTCCATCACGGTGGTTGGGATCGGGAAAAGTTTCTCGATGTCGATAACCGGTCCGTTTTCTACGAAGCCGAACCCCATTCTCATCTTAGCCTCAGAATTGTAATCCATCTTTTGCTTCTCGTAATCCAAGCGGATACCGGCGGTAATTGACAGGCCTTCCGTGAACAGATTGTTATAAGTGGATTGGTGATACAAAGCAAGGCCATAAGAAGGGGTGTCGAAAGAACCCGGAATATAAAGATGATCGTCCAGTATTTTTAGATAGGGCATCTTAGGGTGATCTTTCTTCAATTGATCGAATACGGGCTGGAGAACGGTCTTAATTCCGTCTTCCTTGAAATCGACCGGACCGTCCGTATGTAGATCATCGTAGAAACCGTAGAGTCCGAAGGACCATTGGTAATTATTCCTCGTGTTGCTCTTGATCGCCAATTCCTCGCTGAAAGCGTTTTGCTTTTGCTTTTGGTTGAGGGTAAAGATCGAGAGAGGGGAGAAGTCTTGATCCATCTTCATGTCATCCTTGAAATATTGATGACCGGTGGTGCTGCTCAGTATCACGTGCTCATTTCGGTATTCGAGGGACAGGTTATTGGCGATAACAGTCCGTTTATAAGAGCTGGGATCGTTGATATTGATAGGATTTACATACTTGTGATCGGTATTTCCGGTTCCGATGAACATGCCATATGGAAACGCTCCTTGATCCGTATAATCTACGGAAAGGGAGTAGGAGGCACGGAAGTTCGGATTGAAGCGACCTTCCAACTTGAAGCGACCGCCAACATTGTCTTCTTTATCGATCTTTTTCCCATCGTAGGCATTGGTGTAGAAACCGTCGCTATGGTCATAGTAAGCAGCGGCGGTGAATCCGATGGTCTCGCTCAACTTAGCATAATGGGAGGCCTTGACTTTATATTGCCCGTAGCTTCCGGCCGATAGGGAGAGTTTCTTTCCTTGGTAATCGAACGGGGAGATGGTATAGATATTTACGATGCCCCCCATGGCGTTACGACCATACAAGGTTCCTTGCGGCCCTCGTAATACCTCGATGCGTTGGATATCGGTCAGCTCGAAATCGAAGGTGCTTTTATCCAGATAAGGCACGTTGTCTACATATAAGCCCACGGATTGTCCGCTACTTCTGGCTCCGATACCGCGGATATAGATGGCCGAGGTTAGTTTTGCCCCATAATCCGGCATGTATAGGTTCGGGACGAAAGAACTTATATCCTTTAATGCGTCGATCTGCCTACCGGAGATCATTTGCGGGGAAAGGATCGATACGGAACCGGGTAACGTACGGAGGTTATTTGTCTCCTTCGTGGATGAGGTCACGATTACCTCACCCATGTTATAGGTTTTTATCGTGTCGTTCTCGTTAGCCTTGATGTCCTCGGCGTATACATTTTGCAGCCCCAACGCACCTAGGGCGATGATACCTAAGTAGTGTCTCTTCATCGAATTTCTTTTGTTAGTATATTTTTTCAATCGCAAAGAAACGGTAAAGAAACAGGATGGTCAATCACTAGATGTAGTGATTTTGAAAGCTGGTTTGTTGGCTTCGCTATAGTTCGATATCGTCGCCGGAGATGATCCCGTTCATGATGGCGTAAAAGGTGAGGCCGGATACGGTCTTGATGCCCAGCTTGGCGGTGATGTTCTTACGATGGGTGAGGACGGTGTTCAGGCTGATGTTCAACTTATCGGCGATCTCTTTATTCGTGATGCCTTTTACGATCAGTTGAAGTACGTCTACCTCACGGCTGGATAGGTCCTTGTTGTTTTCGGTAGTGGTGTTGCCGGAGCTGTCGCTCGTAAATAATTGTTGCAATTGCTCGATAATGGTCTCTTGGGAGGAACGTAACGTGATACGGTTCGTAGACGAGAGTGCCCCGTGTTCTTCGGTGCTGTCGATGAGGATGGCGGTCTTGTTCCTTCTCGGGAGGAAGAAATCTGCGTTGAGCACAAGGGTATCTGAATCGGTGAAATAGTAATCGTAGGTGTCGCTTCCTGTGGAGGAAAGCATCTCGAAATTTGGAAAATAGCAAACCTCTACCGGAGGGAAGTAGTCGGTCAGCAAGCTTTGCAGCCCAATACTTCTTAGAGTATCAGACAGTATGATCGCTATTTGTTTGTTTCGATGCATTTCAGATCGTTAGATACATAATTTTTCCATGGCCGAGACCATGGGGGTAAGGATTCGATACCGGATCCGGTTGTGTTGTTTGATATCTTTCTCCAGACTACAGATGGAGAAGAGGACGGCATAACATAAATTCTCGTCGTAATCTCCCGAAAGATGCTTGACCATGATACTTTTTAAGTCGGCTAAAAGGGCCTCGATGGTATCTTCCGTACGTTGCTCGGAGGTGATTTGCAATCCATCGATCGTTCCCGCCGGTTCTTTTCCCAGCTTTTTACTTAACGACATGCAGTAGGGAAACCATATCTTATCATCTTTCTCAATGCGGGCGATGAGTTCTTCCTTGAACGAGGAGAAGAAGCGTCCTATCAACCCAAGAGTAGGATTGCCGGGCGTACTCATCGAGATAAAGGAACCTAGATGGCGTTCTATATTGGGAAGCTGATAACGTAAATAGTATTGGTTCGTCTTTGTCAGGTAATCAATGATCTGCGATGTATGGAAAGTTTGTAACTTCTTCTCCGGAAAATACTCCTCGTTGAGGAAGGTATTGATCACTGTCAATAAAAAGTCCGTATCCAGCAAATGTTCTTCACAGAGCGTCTTCACCGATTTGTCGCCAAGCCCGAGACGAATCCCAAACCGGTTGATTACGGGAATGAGTGAGGGGTGTTCTTCCACCACCTCACTCAATTGCATATTTGGGTATACTAAAGGCATCTTATCAAGCTTGTTCCCATTGTTCACGTAATAACTTGACGGCGGCGGGGACTACCACGTTACGGTCTCCTTGACATCCGCACTCGAAACTTACGTAGTTGTTATAACCAATCATTTTCAATCCCTTGAAGCCATTGATATAGTTATCGGCATCTCCATCCTCACCCGGCATGCTGCGACGTTTGCGGCTGGCCACGTGTACGTGTTGGAGATACTCTCCACCGGAGATAAAGGCTCCCATATCAGAGGTCTCTTCCCATGTCATATGCCAGAAGTCGCCCATGCAACGTACACCCGGATTATTGATATCCCGGCATAAAGAGGCGGCGTCGGCTACTTGACGTAGATAAAAACACTCTTTTCGGTTCAAAGGTTCAAAGATGACGCTAGTCCCATGCTGGGCGGCGAAAGTTCCCATCTCGTTGAATTGCTCGCAAAGGAAATCCCGTGTCTCCATCGTATGAGGCAAGGCGGGGACTTGACCATTAAAGGCAGGGACGATAATCACGCCCGTAGAACCTAATTCACCGGCTGCGGCGATGATCTCTTTCATCGTATCCATGCATTCCTTGCGGATGGCTGGATCGGTAGAAAGAATAAAGCCTTTGAAGCCGGCGCAAATGGCACTCACTTTGATATTACGTCCGTTTAAGGCTTGCTTGATCTCGTTTACCCGGCTGGCTAATCCTCCGCCACCCGGCTCAAAACCTACAACGCCCAATTTCTCCATGAAATCAAGTTTCTCGTTCAAACTTTCACCCGGGGCGATTCCCTCTTGGAAAGAAAGTTTTAATTCAAGGTCCTTGCCGGGCTTGTCGCTTCCTTTTTCTCCTTCGGCAGTGTTTGCCGGCTTGGAAGAGCAGGAGGCCAAGGCCGTACTTCCTACCGCTAAAGCAGCGCCGGATAAGGAGGTTCTTAAAAAGTTTCTTCTATTTAATGTCATAAACAGTCTGGATTATTTCTTGTCGATTGGTTTACCCGGAACAGGAACGACGAAGCCGCTCATATCCATCTTTCCTAAGTTCAAATCTTTCGGAGTGTAATCCAATGCAGAGGCAGTCATGGCATCCCAAGTGGTCTCGGCACCCGTGTAAGCGGACTCACGACCCATGATTGCGGCCATATTGGAGATAGCAGTTTCAGAAGCTTGCTCGATTTGTTTACCACCACGGATGCAGTTGATCCAGTTTACATGCTCTAATGTATACGGGTCAGTTTGCTTGAAGTTCGCTTTTTCGGCCTCGCTATCATATTTCCAGATAACGTTTCCTGCCAAATCCTTGATCTCCATCGTGTCACTGCTCCATGATCCCTTGGTTCCTTGGATGAATTCGCTTACATTATTTGCACAACCATCTATCTGGCGGCACATACTATGCATATGGATACCATTTTCCATTGTGAAATCAACGCTGAAGTTATCATATTGGTCGCCAGTGATACGACGGTGGCGAGAACCGAAACCTACAGCCTTGACTGGTTTTAAGCCGCTGAACCAAGTGAATACATCTATATTATGTACGTGTTGCTCTACGATATGGTCGCCGGAAAGCCATTTCCAGTTTACCCAGTCCTTGATCATATATTCGCAATCGTTCCATCCCGGTTGACGATCCCGATACCAAAGCATATTCTGATTCCAGTAAACCGTACCGCCCGTGATCTCACCGATCAATCCTTCCATGATCTTCTTGTAAGACTCGACATAACTGCGTTGGTGATGGCGTTGAGTACCGGTTACGACACATAAGTTCTTTGCCGCAGCTTGTTTTGCGGTAGCCATAATGGTACGGTAACCAACCGGATCAACACATATAGGTTTCTCTAAGAAGGAATGTTTGCCCTTTTCTGTGGCGTATTGGAAATGAACTGGACGGAATACGGGAGGAGTGGCGACGATCACTACATCTACGCCGCTATCAATCACTTGTTTGTACGCATCCAAGCCGACGAAACGTTTATCAGCCGGTACATCAATTCCTTTCTCATCTTTTAATTTCTTTGCCAAATCATCGACACGTTCTTGGAACGTATCTCCTAAAGCCACGATCGTAACGCCGTTTGCAGCGTTCAAGAAGTTAAAAGCGGCTCCGGAACCACGTCCGCCACAACCGATTACACCAGCTTTTAGTTCTTTTCCATCAGTCGCCAGATCTGGTAATTCGGGCACGTAATAAGTACCGGGTTCTTTCAAAGGCTTTATTGCGTTCGCACTTTCACCTCCACCACAAGAAGTTAATACACCAACTGTACTACCTGTTCCAATTGCTCCAAGCGCACCCGCTAGGGCTGAACTTTTCAGAAATGATCTTCTGCTAATGCTGTTCTCTTTTTTCATGATATTATTTTTTTAGACACTATTTATTAGGTTCACATACAACACGGAAACCGATTCCTCTGATATCGGAGTACCACCAGATACTCTTCGGTTGTTGCGGATCGGTTTTTAACCAAGCTTCATGTTTGGTATAATCACGGGAAGCGCAGCGAAGATCTGCCGCATCGGAGGTGTAATTACCGCCTCTCACTACCCACTCAGTACCTTCGGTAACCAATGGATCTGTGGCGCTACTTCCGCTTTTAGCGTAAGCTTCAGGATCATACTTGTCGGCACAATATTCCATGACATTACCCAACATATTCTTTAAACCAAAGGGATTGGCTTTTACTAAATCCGGTTCTTGCGTCTTGTTTTTGCTGTTCTTGCTATAAATCACATAAGAACCTATACTATCAGTCTTAGCGTCGAAAAATTTACGCCAAAAGCCTTGATCGGAGAAATCTTTTGGATTGCCCGTAAAGAAATAAGGCGTTTCCGTGCCGCCACGTGCCGCATATTCCCATTCCGCCTCGGTCGGTAAACGATAAGTCTTTCCTGTTTTCTTGGATAACCATTGGCAGAAAGTCTCGGCCGCATAATGAGTCATTGTAATAGCCGGGCGATCTCCACCACCCCAGCCTTGATCCGGAAAACCGAACGGAGGTGTCGGACCGGAGATGGCATCGACATTCGGATTACTGTTATTTGCGTATACGGTCTCTGGAGGGGTACGGCCCTCACTCATCGTATTCCCATAGAAAGCCCAGTATTGATCCCAAGTCACCTCGATCTCAGCCATGAAAAACGGACTGACAGTTACGTTGTGTACAGGCGACTCATCTGCTTTATGAAATGCCTCTTTTTCCTCACTACCCATTTTGAATGAACCTCCGGGGATAGCAATCATCTTGAATGAGACCATTGTTCCGGGAATTTGTTCTACATAGTCGGTGAAAGAGGTAACTGTAGTTGGTTCCTTAAAAAACAAGCTGGTATCCGAAGATGCCCCGGATGTATTTTGTCCTGGTATACCAACCATCTTGGAGTGATTGTAGTTCGGATTGTAATGTCCTGCATCCAAATGGCAACTAATACATTGTAGATCTAGCTTTTTCTCATTCTCATCATAATATAAATGTGCCGTTACACCATCATCGGTAATTCCTTCGGGGAATAAGTTCTGATGGCACTCCTTACAAGATTCATTGGGGATATATTTAACGGCGTGTTCCAACTCGGACTTAGTTTCCCAATTGAAATCCGCACTGTCTTTAGTCAAGTATGACCAAACATCTTTCATACCCAATTTAGCCTTTGCGCTATAATGTTTCCAAGTATTTGTTTGGGGTGGGAGGTGACAAGCTACGCAATGTGTCTTAACGCCACTTCCATTATTTACATGCTTGGAAAGTTTCCAACTGTTTTCTACGTGAGGATGCACGTGGCACATCATACAAGATTCATCTGTCGAGAAATATACAGATGTTTTATAAAGGGCGATCATAATCCCAGCTCCCAAAAATAATCCGAGGAACAGGATAAACGCCTTACTTTTGAAAAAATACTTTTTCCTCTCAGACGAGTATCGATTTGAAAATTTGTTAGTTGTCATCTGTTTCTATGGTATACGATTTACACTAAGTCTCAATTAGATTTAAAATCGGCAATAAAAGTAGTATATTCCTTTATATATTGAAAGAAAAAATAGTCTCTTTAACGAAAAATGTTGTCTTATTTACGCTTTTTTATCGCAATGGGAAGAGAAGGAGAATAATAAAAAGCGGCAACACATATTCATAGTGTTGCCGCTCACGCACGGAAGGAGAGGCTCGAACTCCCGACACCTGGTTTTGGAGACCAGTGCTCTACCGACTGAGCTACTTCCGTATTGCGGGTGCAAAAGTAGTTTAATAATTTGAATATGCAAGTAAAATATGAGAAAAAATAGTCTGCTTTTTAAAAAGGCATTTAGATTATATTTAGTATGTTTGCCAAATCAAAGAAAAAGGAGTGGGAGTTTTTGTGCGAGATATCAAAGGGTTGCTTGAATCTGTGTCGGTAGATAACAGGGGAGCTTTCGAACGTTTTTATAATTTATATTATGATCAGGTTTTTCGCTTCGCTTATTATTGTTTAGGCGAGAAGGAGGCATGCCGTGAAGTTGTGACAGATGTTTTTTTCTCGGTCTGGCAATCTCGGAAACGATTAAAGGAGATTGATAATATAGATACTTATTTATATATTTCCGTACGTAACGAGTCTTTTCGTTTTCAAGCAAGGAATAAAGACTTGAATAGGGTTTCTTTAAATGAGTTGTTGCCATTAATGGAAGAGGAAGATGAGGGTTCTCCGGAGGAGCATTTGGAGTTAAAAGAGATGAGAGAGATGCTTGATAAAGCGATTGACGAACTTCCTGAGAAATGCCGTCTTGTGTTTTTGATGTCTCGTGAGGAGGGATTGAAAACGAAGGAGATCGCGGAAATATTATCGGTTCAAGAGAGTACGGTTCGTGTACAGATGAAGATCGCTATAGAAAAATTGGTAGCCCGGTTGAAGCCGAGCTTTCCAAATATTTCATTCTCTTTATTGCTGATGTTTATTTTTAATGTGATTTATAGATCTGCTTAAGCTTTCTATATGGGGATATTCCCTGTTAGAAGGAAAGATGATAGTTCTTTTATATCAGTAACGATTTTGTTTGCTCCGGCATTCGCTAGTTCTTCTTCATCCCCGTAGCCGTAAAGGACTCCTATTGAATCTATGTTATTCGCTTTGGCCCCTTCTATATCATATTTACGATCACCGATCATGACTACGTCAGACCGTGTTTTTATATCGGTGCTGTCTAATACATATTGTATTACATCCGCTTTTTCGGAACGGCTTCCGTCGAATGTGCTTCCTCCAACAAATGTAAAATAAGATTCTAAGTGGAAATATTCTAGAATTTGTTGAGCGAAGGGTTGCGGCTTTGAGGTGGCTAAGTAGATTTTCATTTCGTTTTCGGTAAGCAAACGGAGTAATTCATCAATACCTTGATACAGGGTATTCTCGAAAATACCTTGTTTTGAAAAATATTCCCGGTATTTAGCAATGGCTACATCTGCTTGCTCATCTGTAAACTGATAGAAGTCCTTAAAGGATGTTTTTAATGGTGGCCCGATGAAAGGGCATAAAGATCGTAAATCTTCTACTTCTATATTGAAATAGGAGAGGGCGTACTTTACAGAACTGGTAATACCAATCATAGGATCGGTTAATGTACCGTCCAGATCGAACAATATATGTTGATACCTTTTGTTATTCATTAGATATTAATAGGATTGAAAAAAGAAAGGCAAGATCTCTTTCAAGATTCTTGCCTTTTTGATGAGTCGGGATGAGAAGACTCGAACTTCCGACCTCCACGTCCCGAACGTGGCGCGCTAGCCAACTGTGCTACATCCCGTTTTTTGTTTTGTTGTATCGTTGTCTCGATTACGGGTGCAAAGGTACACATTGTTTTTGAACTTGCAAGAGAAAAGTGGATTTTTTTGCAGGAAAAATAGATAATTTACTGTCCTGTGAATTTTTCTTTCAAAACATTTGCTGGATTAAAAATAATACCTACCTTTGCACCCGTAATCGAAACAACGATATACAAAACGACATGATGGTGCCATAGCTCAGTTGGTAGAGCAAAGGACTGAAAATCCTTGTGTCCCCGGTTCGATTCCTGGTGGCACCACTGAAAATCAAAGGGTTACTCATATGAGTAACCCTTCTTTATTTTTACCTCTCTGCGATATAAACTCCACTAATAATGGCTAAAGCGCCAATACCAGAAGCTATCGTAATAGTTTCTGATAGAAAAATCGCAGAAGTTATCAAGGTGACCAGAGGGACAATGTAAATATAATTGGCTGTTTTTGATGCTCCGAGGGCTCTGACTGCCGTATTCCACATGATATAACAAAGCATTGAGGCGATGACACCCAGAAATAATATATTTAAATATACGACTGGCAGTTTCAATAACTCTAGTTTGATATTTAAAGGGTAGATCACAAAATAGAAGAAAAGAGAAAGTATCCCATAGAAAAATACTTTGCGTGTAATAAACAAGGTGGGATAAGAACGACTCAAACGCTTTAGGATAAGGCAGTAAAAAGCCCACATCGTAGCGGCAACTAAAGTGAGAAAATCACCAAGTGGATTTACTTTTAAAAGAACACTGCCGTTGAAAACAACTAATCCGACTCCAAATAAGGCAACTAAAGATCCATATAACAGTCCTTTCCTAAGAGATTCTTTATAAAATAGGTGAGACAATACCGTTGTAATGATCGGTGCTGTACAAATCAATAATGAAACGTTGGAAGCCAATGTGATGCCCAGTGCCGTATTCTCCGCTATGAAGTATAGGGAACCACCACATAATCCAGACAAGAACAATAAGAATTCATCTTTTACGCAATTAGCCCACAACCGTCGATGCGCTATAGTCAAAATACAAAAATACGCAAGCACGAAACGGTATAACAATATCTCAACCGGTGATAATCCTGTATTAATCAGTATTTTTGTGGAGACAAACGTTGTTCCCCATATAATGACTGTCAATATGGCGATACTATGATACAGAAGATCTTTACTTTTAAACATAATTGTGTTAGAATTAGATTTTTATTTGCTGCAAAGTTATTTAAAGAAGATTGTTTTCCTATACGTCAAGCTTAAATACGATAATTTTCCTATTTTTGTCCTGTTTTGCATTCTATAATTCTAATTCGGGGATATTAAATCAAATAAAACAGGAAAAAAAACTATGGCACTACTTGATGAGACAGATATTGAAATTCTTCATTCTTTGCAAAAGGACGCGAAGATCAATGCAAAAGAGCTTTCTGAGAAACTTCATATCTCCAAGACTCCTATTTACGAACGAATCAAACGTTTAGAAAACGAAGGATATATAAAAGGATATGTGGCATTGGTCGACAATAAAAAAATAGGATTACCCTTGATCATTTTCTGTAATGTATCTTTAGCTGTACACGATGATGAGCATATCGAACGCTTCAAAGAAGAAATACGGAATATCGATGAAATAATGGAATGTTACTCGACGGGAGGTATTTATGATTTCTTTGTCAAAGTGGTTCTTAAGGATTTAGATGCCTATAATCAATTTGTGTTCGAGAAATTAACCAAGGTTCATGGCATCGTGAAGATGCAAAGCTCTTTTGTGCTTAATGAAATCAAGCATACTACAGTTTTGAATATACCCAAAAATAGTTGATTGAAGCTTAATGTCGCAGTATTAATATGAAATGTCTCTTTTTTACTATAGAATTGATTAGGGGTTATTTACCTTTGCCCCGATAAATTAAATTCTATAAGATGCAGTCATTTAAAATAATAAAGCCTATTCATATATTAACTCCTTATGTGAGATATTATTGGATACTGGAAGATGGCGCGGATGTTTCTGTATCTGAACGGACTTTACCAACGGGCTGCATACAATTAGTATTTCATAGGGGTAAAAGGCTTTTATTAGTAGGAAAAAAAGAATCGCAGCCTCAAGCGTTCATCTGTGGGCAATGCCTCAACTTTTCAGATGTGATGTCAGCCGGAAAGATTGAAATGATCACGATTGTTTTTCAGCCGTACGCGGCAAGAGCCATCCTTCAACTCCCCCTTAAGTTCTTTTATGGAGAACTTATAGCGGTGGATGCTATAGCAGATTTGGAATTATCAATATTATCCAGAAAAGTGATAGAGGCTGATGATCATGAAACTTGCATCCGCTTGATCGAGCAGTTTTTGATTCACCGTCTTTATAGGTTTGAAGGCTATGAATATAACTTAAAGCGAATATCCGCAGTCCTCCATCAAATAAATGAACAAGCGAAAACTAATATTTCTGAGTTATCTGAAACCGCATGCCTAAGTTCTAAACAGTTCAACCGCATTTTCTTAGATTATGTAGGAGCTACGCCCAAAGAGTTTCTTCGTATCGTTAGGATGCAACGGGCTTTATTTAAGGTACAACAGAATCCATCCATTTCATTCGCTCAATTAGCTTATGAATGTGGGTTTTCAGATCAGTCACATATGATAAAAGAGTTTAAGCTGTTTTCCGGCTATACACCCACAGAGTATCTTTCCTTATGCGCTCCTTATTCTGATTATTTCTCGGAGTGATCAAGATGTCCTTTTTCTTCTATCCTATAGATACGATACGCTCTACTTTTGTGATGTCTTCGCGAGGACATTAACAGTAACTATAAAAAGAAAACAAAATGAACAATTTAATTGCTTTTTTCGAGATTCCAACTGTAGACTTTTATCGAGCGATCAATTTCTATGAAACTATTTTGGGGTTAAAACTATCGGTTTTCGAGTGTGAGACAGAGAAGATGGCTTGTTTTATCGAGCAAGGAGAAGTGGTTGGGGCTTTGTTCTACGCTCCTAGTTATCAACCTTCGCCGGATGGTATCTTAATCCATTTTAATAGCCAAGATATCGAGGACACTTTATCTAAAGTATTGGATAAAGGGGGTAAAATTATTATACCCAAGACAAAGATTGAAGCGGAAAATAAAGGATACTTCGCCGTTTTAGAAGATAGCGAAGGAAATCATGTCGGTATCTACGAAAAATAAGTATCTTCGGCCAAGATATCCCTACAATATATAATATGAAAGAAAATAAGTATGATGATGAACGCTTTTTCGGTCAATACAGTCAGATGTCTCGCTCTGTACAAGGGCTGAGAGGAGCAGGAGAATGGCATGAGCTAAAGAAGATGTTGCCTGATTTTAACGGAAAGCGTGTATTGGATTTAGGGTGTGGTTTTGGCTGGCATTGTCGATATGCCATAGAGCGAGGGGCGACCTTCGCTTTAGGCATTGACCTTTCCGGGAAGATGTTAGACAAGGCACGGGAGATAAATCCCTCCCCGTTGATCGAATATAAAAGAATAGCAATCGAGGATTTTGATTTTGCTCCAAATTCTTTTGACATCGTGATCAGCTCCTTGACATTCCATTATCTCGAGTCGTTCGATACGGTTTGTACAGAGGTATATAAATGTTTAACGCAAGAGGGTGTCTTTGTCTTCTCTGTGGAACATCCCGTTTTTACTGCTTATGGCAATCAAGATTGGATTTACGATTCGGAAGGGAAACCTGCGCATTGGCCGGTGGATTATTATTTTCAAGAGGGAGTCCGGCATGCTCGTTTTTTGGGAGAGGATGTAACCAAATATCATAAGACACTTACGACTTACGTGAACGGATTGATCAAGGCGGGTTTCTGTATCACCCATCTGGTGGAGCCTCAACCGGACGAATCGATGCTGGATACGGTTCCCGGGATGCGAGACGAACTTCGCCGTCCGATGATGTTACTTATCGCCGCTCGAAAGAATTAAAAAAAAGCGTATCTTTGTGGCTGAAAAGATGTCTTTTCCGTGTGCTTGCTAAACCACGTATTAAAAACAAGAAAGATATGAAACAACAAGATGCCGCTTTGGTATGCTTCTCGGGTGGACAAGATTCCACGACTTGCCTTTTCTGGGCGAAGAAGCATTTTTCACGTGTAGAGGCCGTATGCTTCACATACGGACAGAAACATTCCTTGGAAATAGAGGTCGCTCGAAAGATCGCTGCGGATGCGGACGTACCTTTTCAGTTATTGGACGTATCGCTTATCAGCCAGTTAGATCCCAATTGCTCGCTTACGAATGCGAGCATAGAGATGGATCAAGAGAAGCCGGAGGATAGCTATCCGAATACGTTTGTGCCCGGCCGTAATATGGTATTCCTTACTTTCGCCGCTATCTTAGCCCGTGGTAAGGGGATTTATCATTTGGTAACGGGTGTCTCCGAGGCTGATTATAGTGGTTATCCGGATTGCCGGGATACGTTCGTGCGTTCTCTTAACGTAACATTAAATCTGGCGATGGATGAGCAATTCGTAATTCATACCCCGCTTATGGACCGGGATAAGAGCGAAGTCTGGGAATTGTCGGACGAGCTGGGAGTCTTTGATCTAGTACGTACACAGACGCTGACTTGCTATAACGGTGTTATGGCTGAGGGATGTGGGCATTGCCCCGCTTGCAAACTTCGCAAGGACGGATTGGAGAAATACCTGAAAAGGAAAGAAGAGAATCAAAAGTAAATGAAAGAAATGGACGAGAGAAAACAAGAAGGAGAGTTGCACTTATTAGGTGGCTCTACCGTATATAAACAGGATTACGCTCCGGAGGTATTGGAGGCATTTACGAACAAGCATCAAGGAAATGATTATTGGGTACGGTTTAATTGCCCGGAATTCACCAGTCTCTGCCCGATTACCGGACAACCGGATTTCGCTACGATTCATATCGATTATATCCCCGACGTGAAAATGGTAGAGAGCAAGAGCTTGAAGCTTTACTTATTCAGCTTCCGCAACCATGGGGCGTTTCATGAGGATTGCGTGAATATTATCATGAAGGACTTGATAAAATTAATGGATCCGAAATATATCGAAGTTACTGGTATATTCACACCGAGAGGCGGTATAAGTATTTATCCGTATTGCAATTACGGTCGTCCGAACACCAAGTTTGAGCAGTTGGCCGAGAAAAGATTATTTGATCATAATCAATAAGATTTCTGACAAATCGTTATCAGTCTCGGCAAAAAACGGTATATTTGCAGCAAGAAATGTTAACTAACTAATAAATCATTTTAGACCATGAACAAAAGATTGCTTACAGTTGCGGCTTTCGCTTTAGCGGGTTGCGTTACCGTTGTCGCTCAAGACAAGAAAAAAGAGTTCAAGATGCCTACAGGTTATGCCGGTATCACGCATGAGATGTCCGAGTTTTACGAACCGGTTCCTCCCGTTGTCACTCCGGGTACAGACTTAAAAGGTGGAGGTTTCACGGCTCCTTCCGACGCTATCGTTTTGTTTGACGGCAAGGATCTTTCCGCTTGGGAGAGCGTAAAGGGCGGTGCTGCCGAATGGGATGTAAAAGATGGCGTATTTACCGTAAACAAGAAGAAGGGTGATATCCAGACCAAACAGAAATTCAACGATTTCCAGATGCACATCGAGTGGCAGGTCCCGACGAATATTACCGGTGAGAGCCAGTCGAGAGGTAACAGCGGTATTTTCCTGCAAGGGATGTATGAGGTTCAAGTGTTAGACTGCTACAATAACCCGACTTACGTGAACGGCCAGACTGGTAGTATCTACAAACAATCCATTCCTTTGGCCAACGCCATGCGTAAACCGGGCGAATGGAACGTATACGATATCATTTATACCGCCCCCACTTTCAAGGAAGATGGTTCTTATCGCACGCATCCAACCGTAACGGTTATCCAGAATGGCGTGGTTTTGCAGAACCATACGACGATATTGGGTACGACAGAGTGGATCGGTTTCCCGCAAGTGAAGAAACATGGCGCAGGCCCTATCATCCTGCAGAGCCATGGCGATCCTAGCGAGCCGATCAGCTTCCGTAATATCTGGATTCGTGAGCTATAAGAGAAACGTGTTGATTGTAATAAGAAGGGATGGACTTGATATTAAGTTCATCCCTTTTTCGTTAAATAACAGGCTGGTTTTATATGAGAGAAACATTTTTTTCTATAGCACGAAATTTTAGTTTTCCTTAGATGAAACAAAAGTTTTCCAATGGAGAAACTCTAGTTTCCTGCTGAAAAAACTTTAGTTTTTCGATAATGAAATTAACAAAAACTGTAATTGGCTGATTAATAGCAATTATACTATTATCTCTTCTCCGGCATATATTTCCAAAAACGAGCCGGCATATGTTGGCGATGAAGCCGTGGGTTTAAACGCTCCTTGATAGCGATAGACTTAAAATACTCCTTCCACATACTTTGAAAAAGTTTCTCATCCTTATCCATGATATCCTCACTGAGCGATCCGGTCAATAAATGTGAATCTTTTTCTTCGAAACGGACTTCTATCGTATCGTTAAGATCATAATAATATCCATACTCTCTTTTTAAGTCGTAAATGAGCCATTGCTGATCAGCGAAACGGTCTTGCGCATAAGGTAATACCAAAGGTAATACGTTATATATAGGTGCGATGGCAGCAAAGTAAGTTCCATCCGCCGCTTTTTGGAAACGAAAGAATTGCATCACTCGCAAGCGTTCGTTGTTTACTTTCTTCCAGATCTTGGCCGTTTCCAATATGTCCGGGTCACCAAGATTGAACTCAATCGTGGCTGGAGCGTCGATCGCTTTGCGGATATATCTGAATAACAACAGGTCTACTTCCGGTAATTCCGACAACCAAGTTACCGTCAACCCGGAAAGAGAAGACTTGGAGATTTTCTTCTCAAGCCCTTTCCATACCCGTTCTGCTTTCCGGTCGTCCGTATAAATCCGGATCGCCTCATCATAGAACAATGGAAATGGCTCACCCTCGGTTACTAACAAATCCGGAAAAGTTCGACGGGAATAGGCATCGAATACAGCGGTAAGCAATCCCTCAAAAGTCTTGTCGTAAACAAATATAATCATTATCAATCCTTCTTATAAAACAGGCGTTAATCTATAAAAGGCAGTATAAGCTGCCGATCGTCTACTTTCTTTCCGCTCTTTCTCGTCAATAGTTGCCGGACGGTTTCAGGGCTGACCTCATTCACGGTCTGCGTCGGGAGTTCCCGGCAAGTAATAAAATAGCTAGCCTTTTTCATGACCACTCCTATTTTCTTCAACTGCTCTGAACCGAGATTAGCGTAACGCCGGGAAACGATTATGATCTTTGCCGATTTCACGCCAATACCCGGAACCCGAAGAAGCATCTCGTAATCCGCTTTATTGATATCTACCGGGAAGACCTCCGGATGCCGCAGGGCCCAAGCCAACTTCGGGTCCACGTCTAGATCCAGATCCGGATATGCGTCATTGACAATCTCATCTACCTTGAATTGATAAAAACGCAATAACCAATCCGCTTGATATAAACGATTCTCACGGACCAGCGGAGGCGTGGTAAGTGCCGGAAGACGGTTATCATACGCATTTACCGGAATGAATCCCGAATAGTAAACACGCTTCATCGTAGGTCTCTGATATAAGGCGGATGATAGACGAAGTATATCCTTGTCGGTATCCGCCGTAGCGCCAACGATCATCTGCGTGCTTTGCCCGGCGGGAGCGAATTGCGGGGCATACCGGAAACGCTTGCGTTCCTCGGCACTTTGTAATACACCTTGTTGGATATAACGCATAGGGGCAAATACGCTTTTAAAATCCTTTTCCGGAGCTAGAGTCCGCAAGCTCGCCTCATTCGGGATCTCTATATTCACGCTTAAACGATCGGCGTAAAGCCCAGCCTCATTTACCAATTCTTGGCTGGCTCCGGGGATACTCTTCATATGTATGTACCCATTGAAGTGATGCACGAGGCGCAAATCCTTGATGGCTCTCACCAACCGTTCCATCGTGTAATCCGGGTTTCGGACCACGCCGGAGCTTAAAAACAATCCTTCAATGTAATTACGCCGGTAAAACTCGATCGTAAGATTCACCAACTCGGTAACGGAAAGCGTAGCTCTCGGTAAATCATTACTTCGCCGGTTGATGCAGTAGGCGCAATCATACATACAATAATTCGTCAGCATGATCTTTAAAAGCGAGATACACCGTCCGTCCTCAGCGAAACTATGGCAAATACCCCATCCCGCGGCACTTCCTATAGCCCCGCTCTTATGCGAACGGGAGGTTCCGCTGGAAGCGCAGGATACGTCATATTTTGCCGACTCGGCCAAGATTTTCAATTTCTCGAGCACTTTCTCGTCCATAATTTCACCGATATGTTTCGTACAAAGATAATGATCTCACAGAAATCAATAGTACGCTTTAAAGAGATTTAAATGTGATAAAAACCTTATATTTGTATCGTGAAAATTTTGGAAGTGCCTTACTTCGTTGAAATCGCCAGTTTTAACAGCACACAAGGCACAAGCCCTCGCTATATCTGCGGGTTGCTTGTCTACGTGTGCATAGGTCTCTGGCGATACCTTACGAAGTGTAGGCGACAACCCGCTTTTTCTCTAAGTATAAAAGGGCATGAAAGTATCTAAACAAAATATTATGAACTTGTTATCCTCTGTTTCTTCAGACGGCAGAGGGGCATTTGAGCGCTTTTATAATTTGTATTACGATCAGGTATTCCGTTTTGCGTATTATTGCCTTGGAGAGAAAGAGGCTTGCAAGGAGGTCGTGTCCGACGTGTTCTTTTCCATTTGGAAATCAAAAGCACGCTTAAAAGAGATAGACAATATAGATACTTACTTGTATATAACGGTACGCAACGAAGCGCTTCGTCATATTTCAAGAAGCAATAGTGTCAATAAAATCCAGATGGATCAGTTATATTCATTTGAACCAGAGGAAGAAGCTACTCCTGAGGGTATGTTGGAATCGCAAGAAATGCGGGAACTTTTTAATCTGGCAATTGATGAGCTTCCCGAAAAATGTCGCCTAATATTCTTGATGATCCGTGAGGAAGGATTAAGTACCAAGGAGGTCGCTAAAATCCTATCCATCCAAGAGAGTACGGTCCGAGTGCAAATGAAGATTGCGGTGGAGAAGTTAATAAAACGATTGAAATCGGATTTTCCTGATATTTCGTTTGTTTTCATATTAATATCCATTTTCCAATAAAATCAAATTAGCCAATGAAGTATATATTTCAAGGCACTTGAAGTATATATCCTATAGCACTTAAAGTATATATTCTACACAGAAGGGAGTAATACTAGGTGAAAATGACTTTCTACACGACAATTATTTGGATGTTTTATGCATCTAGGACATATTTCAAACATTTTAAAAAAAACGTCTTTCTCTTTAAACGAATTTCATCGATCCTTACTCCTCATTATAAGAAAGACGAAATATGGAGACAAGAAAAGAGATCATAAAGCAAATGGGTGACGCAATGAGGGAAGATATCTTCCTAGAGGTCAACAACCGTATCGAACGCAGCTTGCGCAGAAGGTTTTGGTTGAGAATATCTGCGGTCGCCGCCTCCGTCACGCTTTTGTTCAGCATCTCCAATTATATCTCTTTCCACGAAGGCTACAAGAAACTGAACAGCCAAATGGTAGAGATGGTGAATCCGATGGGAATGCGATCCTCCGTAGTCCTGTCTGACGGCACGAAAGTGATCCTCAACGCCGGTACGACATTGAGTTATCCGACAGCTTTCGTCTCCGGGCAGAGGGAGGTAAAGGTGAACGGTGAGGCATTCTTCGAGGTATCGCACGACAAGGAGCATCCCTTTATCGTTAGCGCTGAAAATGTTAAGGTGAAAGTATTAGGAACGAAGTTTAATGTGAAGGCCTATGATGACGATGATAATATAGAGGTGACTTTAGCGGAAGGGAAAGTCGGTGTCGGACTTGACACTAAAAATCTCATCCAGATAATGCCGGGACAGCAAATAAAATATATGAAAGCCTCGCATCGCTTTATCAAGAGAGAGGTGAGATTGCAAAGTTATACGGCGTGGGTTTGTGGTAAATTCTATTTCACCAATTATCCACTAGAGAAAATCGCTAAGCAACTGGAAAGGAGCTTTAACGTGAGAATCCAGATACTCGGGGATGACTTGAGAAAGGCTGCTTTCACCGGTGATTTCGTACGAGGAGAGAACATAGACCAAATACTCCGAGTCATGACCGCTAATCGACCTATAAGATATGAGATAGAAGGGGATCAAATTACGATCTCGAAAAAATAAATCCAATGAGTTTAAACTTTAAATCGATATGCCTATGAAATAGAAAAAAGAGAATGGAGAAAGATGCGAAACGGAAAATGCTACCAACATCTTCCGTTTCTAAAGACTCAAGTCTGAATTATCGCAACACAATTACAAACTTTAAATCATTGCAAAAGTATGAAATTTATTTCACACACAAGGTATTATATGCCTAATGTTAACCTAAAAAAAACATATAACATCATGAGACTATCTGTTGTACTATGTATGCTCAGCTTATTTTGCGCATCCGCGAAAACGGGTTACTCTCAAGTAGCGGAAATATCATTGAATCTGCACAATGTTACTATCTCGGAGGCGCTTGAAGAGATCAAGCACCAAAGTGAATACTCCTTCTGGTACAAGAATGATGAGATTAATCTTAATGAGAAGATCTCTGTGGAGGCAGATAGACAAAGCATCAACCAAATATTACATGGTATTCTTGGTAGACAAGGGTTGTCTTATACGATTGATGATAAGCATATCATAATCTACAAGAAAAATGAACAGCCTCGGATGAACCAGCAGGATGGTAAAATTACAGGAATCATTACTGATCAAGCGAACGTACCCATTATTGGTGCTAATGTTATCGTAAAAGGCTCCTCTATAGGTAGCATATCTGATATGGACGGACGTTTTAGCTTAGATGCATCGGAAAAGGATGTCCTTTTGATATCCTACATTGGTTATATAACTAAAGAAGTAAAAATTGGTAAGCAACATTCCCTTAAAATCCAGTTAACAGAGGATACCCAAAATATTGATGAGGTTGTTGTCATTGGCTACGGATCTGTAAAGAAGAGTGATTTGACAGGTTCCGTATCCTCTGTTAAAACAGCGGAATTACAGCAAACGCCCATGACTTCTATTGATCAAGGTTTGGTCGGTCGAGCCTCAGGTGTGCAAGTAATCCAAACCTCTGGTATGCCGGGAGCCGTAGCTTCTATCCGGGTACGTGGAAGTAGCTCGTTACAAGGAGGTAATGAGCCTCTTTATGTTATTGATGGTTTCCCTGTTTATAGTGGTAGCGGTTTCGGGAATACGGGGGGTAAGACACAGATGAGTGGTCTGTCTACTGTAAACCCATCAGATATTGAGTCTATAGAGATCTTGAAAGATGCCGCAGCCACGGCGATCTATGGAGCACGTGCGGCTAACGGTGTTGTACTGATCACGACGAAAAGTGGTAAAAAAGGACGGGATATTATCTCTTTTGAAACATCGATAGGTTGGTCTAATGTCTCAAAGAAAATAGATTTAATGAATGCTCAGGAATATGCGAAACTAGTAAATGAGGCATATACGAATGATGGATTGAAACCCTATTATGATGCTACGCAATTATCCGAAATAGCGAAGTTGGGTGATGGGACCGATTGGCAGGACGAAATTTATAGAACAGGTGTTAGCCAAACTTACCAACTAAGTTTTTCAGGGGGTGATGAAAAAACACAGTATGCAATATCTGGAAACTATACCAATCAAAAGGGGATTGTGATTAACTCGGATTTTAAGCGTTATTCCATTCGGTTAAATTTAGATCGTAAAATCTTCAAAAATTTCAATGTAGGCACGCATATGACAGCTAGCCATACGATAAACAATGCGGTAGCAACAGATACCGGAGGAGAAGATGGTACTATTTCTGGAGCTCTAAGAATGAATCCGATACAACCTGTGTATGAAAATGAAGCCACAGGCACATATACTCAAGTAAATATACCTGGTATATTGGTCCCAAATCCTGTAGCGACAGCAGAAGAACGGAAATTCAACAATGCGACTTCCCGTTTGCTAGGAGATATTTATGCTCAATGGGAGATAATACCTAATCTTAGATTGAAAGTATCTTTAGGTGCGGATGTCATGTATCATAAAACGAATAGATACACTCCATCCTCTATTTATCAATCGGGAGGAGTGGCATCTGCTCAAATAGGTGTTAATAAAACTATTAATTGGCTGAATGAGAATACTCTGACTTGGAATAAAACATTTGCAGAGGATCATGATTTGAATTTATTAGGAGGATTTACCATTCAAAGGAATAATACAGAATATGTTTTGGGCTCATCTTCAAACTTTGTGAATGATGTTATGCTATATAATAATCTAGGTGCGGGTTCTGTTTACAATAAGCCAGAATCCAATGCTACGCAATGGAGCTTGATGTCTTATTTGGCACGTATCAATTATACGCTAAAGCATAAATATCTATTCTCCGTAAACGCTCGTGTCGATGGATCATCAAGATTTGGGGCAAATAGCAAATATGGTTTTTTCCCTTCCGCATCAGCCGGATGGAGAATATCCGAAGAGGAATTCATGGAATCTACAAAAGACATTATTTCAAATCTGAAATTGAGAACCAGCTATGGTTTTACTGGTAATACAGAGATTGGTGTTTATGAATCTCTAGCCACATTAGGCTCTAGTAGCTGGATTTTGGGGAATCAGCTGGTATCTGGTTTTTTCCCGAATAAAATTCCAAACCCAGACTTAAAATGGGAACGTACAGGACAATTTGATATTGGAGTTGACCTAGGATTAATAGGTAATAGATTGAGAATTACCGCAGATTATTACAAGAAGAAAACGACAGATCTTTTATATAATGTAGCAATTCCTTCCACCTCCGGGCATCAGAGTATGCTGAAAAATATAGGTAGCGTAGAGAATCATGGATATGAACTTTCTATTGAGAGTGATAATTTGCGAGGAGATTTCACTTGGACTACTGCGTTTAACATATCATTTAACAAAAATAAGGTTCTTGAATTAGGAGGAGAAGAATATAAAGATGTGGGACAAAATGATGACCATTTAAAAACTGGTTCTGTACGTCGTTTAATTGTGGGAGAACCAATTGGTGTTTTTTATGGATATCGCTTTGATGGAATTTTCCAGAATGAAGAAGAGTGTAAACAGCAGACTTCTTCATCATCGCCTATTGGTGTTGGTTTACGTAGATATAAAGATCTGAACGGTGATGGAAAAGTTGATGCAGCCAATGACCGAGAAATATTAGGAGATGCAAGTCCTAAATTTTTCGGAGGTTTAACAAATACATTTGCTTATAAAGGATTTGAATTAAATGTTTTCTTGCAATATTCCTATGGTAATAAAATATTCAATTATAATGCAATGGAATTGGAAAATCCGACAGGAGGCCAAAATGTTTTTGCAGAAATGATAAATCGATGGACACCGGAACATCCGAGTAGTGTTTATCCAAAAGCAACAACCAATCGAGCATTATTGGTTAGTGATCGATTTATAGAGGATGGTTCTTTTTTGAAATTAAAAACTTTATCACTGTCATATAGTTTTCCTACTTTGAATATTAAACATATTCAAGGGATTCGATTATATGTAACGGGTCAGAATTTGTTAACATGGACTAAATATAAAGGATATGATCCGGAGGTTAGTTATAAAGGTGCTTCTACGCTTGAGGCAGGAGAGGATTTTGGGGGTTATCCACAAGCACGAACCTTTATGTTTGGTATAAGATTTGATATTAAGTAAATATGTAAATTGAATTAGTCATGAAAAAAATCATAAAGTTTAGCTGTATATCATTGTTTGCTTTATTTAATACTCACTGTTCCTTTTTGGATGAAAAGCCAGTTGATCGATTAGTGGAAGATAATTTTTATGCTAGCGAACAGGATGCTCAAGCGGCGGTTGACGCTGCTTATCAGCAATTGAATAGTATTTATAATAGATGTATGTACATGTTATGTGACTTGACATGTGACGGAATGAAAAATGGATTAGGCATGCCAAATTCAAACTTGCAAGATTTGGAATTTTTACGTCATACTTCAGAAAATACATTTATTAGTGATATGTGGCAAAATAATTATGCGGGTGTTATGAAAGCGAATGCGGCAATTAATAATATTCCATCTATTACCATGAATCCTGAACTTCAGCAGAGACTTATTGGAGAAGCTAAGTTCTTGAGAGCTCTATATTATTTTAATCTTGTTCGCTTTTGGGGGGATGTTCCTTTAGTTACTCAATTAGAGACTATAAATGATGCTATGGGACCTAGAGTGGCGAAAGAACAAATTTTCGAGCAAATTTTATCAGATTTAGCGGAGGCCGAAGAAGTCCTTCCTTATCCATCCGAGTATACGCCTGCGGATATCGGACGAGTAACTAAAGGTGCCGCAAAGATTTTAGCAGGAAAAGTATATTTAACAAAAGGAGATTTCGCTAATGCGAAAGATAAATTAGCAGAAGTGGTTGAACATGAAAGTTCTTATGGGTATGGTTTACATGTAAATTACGGTGATAACTGGAACTTGGAAACAGAAGCTGGACAAGAAGCTGTCTTTTATATAGAATATAAAGCCAATCCCTTTCCTAACAATGGTGAGATGAGTATGGTTGGACCTAAATATTCTATACCGGAAACTGTTGGAGTGCAAGGATCTAATGAGGCGGATATACCAACTATGGAACTGAATGATGCATTTGAGGAAAATGATAAGCGAAAGATTGTGAACATGAGGACTCATTATACAAATTTCCAAAATGGAAAAGAATTAGTTTCTAGTATTCCCCTATTTGGAAAGTATTGGCAGGAAGGGATTAGTGCGGCTAAGTTCTGTGAGATCAATATGCATATCATCCGTTATTCTGACGCTTTGCTAATGTATGCGGAAGCCTTGAATGAAGTAGGAGAATCAGTGAAAGCTCATGAAGTATTAAATCGTGTGAGAGAACGTGCATTTGGAGATTCTTCCGGAAATTACTCAGGTCTTTCAAAAGATGCGTTTAGGCAAGCAATCTTAGAGGAACGTTTTTTAGAGTTCCCGATAGAAGGGCATCGATGGTTTGATTTAGTTCGTATGGGAGTTTTTGTTACTCGTATGAAAGAGCATAGTGCTTATGAAGCCTCTATCGCAGAGAATAACAAGACTGATATCGCTAAAAATATAAAAGATCATTTGATACTTATGCCTATTCCTCAGCGAGAATTAGATTTAAATCCTGAATTAAATCAGAATCCTGGTTGGTAATAAATTATGAATCTGGAGCTGTATATTTTACAGCTCCACAATAAATTATTTTATGAATATAAGACTTAATAGTACATTGTTATCATTGACTCTCGCTAGTCAGTGTTTAGCTAGTCAGGTTGAAATACAGGAATCTGGAAATACTTCTTTTGATGTAAAACCGTTAAATGTTGTTTTTATTCTTTCGGATGACCATCGGTATGACTATATGGGGTTCATGGGAACGATTCCTTGGTTGGAAACTCCTAATATGGATCGGATGGTTAAAGAGGGAGCACATATCAAAAATGCATTTGTCACGACATCTCTTTCCTCGCCCAGTCGAGCTTCTATTCTGACAGGTATGTATTCACATAGTCACAAGGTTGTTGATAACTCGGCCCCTCTTCCTGAAGGGCTAGTGTTTTTCCCTAAATATTTGCAAGAAAGCGGATATAAAACTGCATTCTTCGGGAAATGGCATATGGGAAATGATTCTGGTGCTCCACAACCCGGATTTGACCATTGGGAGGGATTTAAAGGACAAGGGGAATATTATAATCCTCGTATTAATACAAATGGAGAATGGATACAATATAATGACAGTACCTATGTCACGGACTTGTTGACTGAGCATGCGATTCAATTTATGAAAGATCAGAAACAAGCGGATAAACCATTTTTTGTTTATTTGTCACATAAGGGGGTGCATGATAATTTCTCTGCTGCAAAACGACATAAGGATTGTTACAAAGACAAAGAATTAGTATTACCCCAGACAATAAATACTCCTTATTATGGTGTTAAAAATTTACCGACTATTAGTAAGGAAACCGGAAAAGCTGCTTTTGGAAAAGATTATTATGGAGAGAAAATGTCTCCCAATTGGGTTAAAAACCAAAGAGAAAGTTGGCATGGAGTAGATTATTCCTATCATGGTCGTCCTTGGGATGTTCAAGTTCGCAAATATTGTGAGACCCTACGTTCCGTAGACGAGAGTATTGGTGCTGTCCTTGACTATTTGAAAGAAGCGGGATTGGATGACAACACGTTGGTTATTTATATGGGGGATAATGGTTTTGCGTGGGGAGAACATGGGCTGATTGATAAAAGGCAATTCTACGAGGAGTCTGTTCGAGTTCCCATGTTGGTTCGTTGCCCAGGTTTATTTGAGGGTGGTAAGGTTATAGAAAACATGATACAAAATGTTGATATCGCTCCTACTATTATGGCATGTGCAGGTTTAGATAAAGCTAAGCAAATGGTCGGGTATTCTTTTTTGCCATTGCTTAAAGGAGAGCGGGTGGATTGGCGAGATCATATTTTCTATGAATATTATTGGGAATATGAATTTCCGCAAACACCTACGATGCATGGTATCCGTACCGATCGGTACAAATATATACGTTATCATGGGATTTGGGACACAAATGAGTTCTACGACTTACAAAGTGATCCATATGAAACAACTAATTTAATTGCGGAGCCTGAGTATAAAGAGGTTATCAAGCAGTTGAATACTCAGATCTATGATTGGTTGGAATCTACGGACGGAATGAATATTCCTTTGAAACGAACAGTACGACCCCATACGGATCATAGGAATCAAGGGTATTATTGATTCTTTGTGAATGTATCACTCAAGGCTTGTCTAGTAAATAACTAGTGGCTTTGTAAATCGTTTAATATTTTTATTGTTTAGCGAGTAACAGGAATAAATATATCAGAGGTACTAATTACAGAAGTAAATATAGTACTTTTGCCTTAAAAACAATAAGATTATAATCTTGTATTATTTTTCAGAAAATAATCATCACTAAAAAATAGTATATGAAAAACATGATTAAAACAGGTGCCATCTTAGCTCCTGCCCTTTTATTCTCCGCTTGCGGAACAGGGCAAAAAGAAGTGGCAGAGAAGCCGCTTAATATCATCCATATCATGACGGATGATCATTCGTATCAAACTATTAGCGCTTATGGACATGCGCTAGGTAAATTGGCACCAACACCAAATTTAGATCGTTTGGCTGCAGAAGGAATGTTGTTCCGGCAAGCTTTCGTAGAGAATTCTCTGTCTACTCCTAGCCGTGCTTGTTTGATGACCGGTCTTTACAGTCACCAAAACGGACAAAGACAGTTAGGAAAAGGTATTGATACGACAAAAGTATTCTTCTCTGAAATCTTACAACAGCACGGTTATCAGACAGGTGTTGTCGGTAAATGGCATATGCAATGTGAGCCGAAAGGTTTTGATTATTATCATGTGTTATGGGATCAAGGAGATTATTATAATCCGGAGTTTAAAAGCAAAGAATCGAATGGCAAGTATGTAAAAGAAGAGGGATATGCGACGACCCTTACGACCGATCACGCTATCGAGTTTTTGGAAGAGAGGGATAAGGATAAGCCTTTCTGCCTGCTGGTTCACCATAAGGCTCCACATCGTAACTGGATGCCGGATACGAAATATATGGATTTATATGAGGATGTAGAGTTCCCATATCCAGATACTTTCAATGATAATTATGCCACTCGTTGCGATGCCGCACGTACACAAGAGATGAGTATAGACAAAAATATGACTTTAGTTTATGATTTGAAGGTAGATGAGCTTAAAGATAAGGAAGCTTATAAAAAGGAATGGAATATTGGTGGTTGGGAGGCCTCTTTGGATCGTATGACCCCGGAACAACGGGAGGCTTGGATCGCTTCTTATAAGCCTCGTAACGAAAAATTCATTAACGAGAACCTGAAAGGTGAGGATTTGGTTAAATGGAAATACCAACGTTATATCAAGGATTACGTACGTTGCATCAAATCTATTGATGATGAGGTGGGGCGTTTGATCGCCTATTTGGAAAAAGAAGGGCTTATGGATAATACCGTGATCGTTTATACCTCGGATCAAGGTTTTTACATGGGTGAACATGGCTGGTTCGACAAACGTTTCATGTATGAGGAATCTTTCCGTACGCCGTTGATTATCCGTTATCCTGCTAAAATCAAGGCGGGAAGTGAATGTACGGCCTTAGTACAGAACATTGACTATGCCCCGACTTATCTGGATATAGCCGGTATCGAGAAACCTGATTATATGGTAGGAACTTCTTTAGTCCCCTTGTTTGGAGGCGAGACACCAAGAGATTGGCGTGAGTATCTATATTATCATTATTATGATTATCCTGCGATCCATATGGTACGTCGCCACGATGGCGTACGTGACAGTCGTTATAAATTGATTCATTTCTATGGAGAGAAGAATGAACATAATGACGCGATTAATTGCAATGAGCTTTACGATTTGCAAAGTGATCCGAATGAGCTGAATAATTTATACGATAATCCGGAATATGCTGATATCCAAACTCGCCTGCAAGCACGTTTGGAT
Source organism: Parabacteroides sp. CH2-D42-20 (assembly GCF_003670185.1). Lineage (NCBI taxonomy): Bacteria > Pseudomonadati > Bacteroidota > Bacteroidia > Bacteroidales > Tannerellaceae > Parabacteroides > Parabacteroides sp. CH2-D42-20. The sequence continues at coordinate 66,107 of NZ_RAYG01000023.1, forward strand.
AAGTTCCGTGTAGACCAGAAAGTTGACGAATATTAAGGTGCTAACTCTGTAAAATCATTTATTTTGTGTAAGTTTGGCGGATAGAAAGAATCATTCACCTAAAATACGATCGTGAAATGAAACTCAATTTATCCGCCAGATTTTTAATGCTGGCCCTGCTTTGTGGTTCTTGCGTATTGAACACGCCAAAGGAGGAGCTTGAATACAACGGAATGAATACGCTACAGATATCAAATGTAGATGATTTGATATCTTTCTACCAATATGCCGATGACCGAATTCCTTTAATTAGCGGACACCGAGGTGGACGGGGAAAAGGCTATCCAGAGAACAGTATGGAAACCTTTGAAAATACCCTCTCTTATACTCCTGCCACGTTCGAGATAGATCCGAGGTTAACCAAAGATAGTGTTATCGTCCTTTTCCACGATGATACACTGGAGCGTACCAGTAATGGAACCGGGAAAGTTTCTGATTACACTTGGGAAGAATTGCAAAATTTCCGTTTGAAGGATCCCGAAGGAAATATCACAAACTATCGTATCCCGACTTTAGAGGAAGCGATTCGTTGGGCCCGTGGAAAAACAATCCTAATCCTTGATAAGAAGGATGTTCCGATGGAGCGCACTGCTCAGCTGATTACCGATATGCAAGCGGAACCTTATGTAATGATTACGGTTCATGATGGTGCCTCGGCTCGTTTCTTTTACGAGAAAAATCCGAATTTCATGTTTGAGGCTTTTGTAAAAACGAAAGAGGCGGTTCAAGACTATGAGGATAACGGTATACCTTGGAACCATATCATGGCTTACGTAGGACCTAAGATTACCCCCGAAGTCCGTGAGGTGATCGATATGTTACATGAAAGAGGTGTCATGTGTATGATCTCGACCGCCCCTTCCGACGATAAACTATCCACACCCGAAAGTCGTGCTGAAGCATACCGTATGATCATCCGTCAAGGCGTGGACATCATAGAGTCTGACCGACCTATAGAGGTTGCTGAAGCGATCTCTAGCTTGATTCCGGTTAGCAGTTCCAAAGGAAAGTTTTTCTCTACACTATAAACATAATCAATATAAGACATGAACAAAGAACTAGAAATGACTCCCAACGTATTAGTGGAGTTTTTACAAAAGCCAGCGTCCGAGTTTACGAAAGAGGACATTATCCGTTATATCTATGAGAAAGATATCCAGATGGTTAATTTTATGTATCCCGCGGGCGACGGACGTTTGAAAACACTAAACTTTGTAATCAACAATGCGGCCTATCTGGATGCGATCTTGACTTGCGGTGAGCGTGTGGATGGCTCTAGTCTTTTCTCGTTTATCGAGGCGGGAAGTAGTGACCTGTATGTGGTGCCCCGTTTCCGTACGGCTTTCGAGGATCCGTTTGCGGAATTACCTACGCTTACCATGCTTTGCTCATTCTTCAATAAGGATGGAGAACCCTTAGAAAGTTCCCCGGAATATACCTTGCATAAAGCTTGTAAGGCTTTTCATGAGGTGACGGGAATGGAATTTGAGGCAATGGGTGAATTAGAATATTACGTAATCGCACCGGATGAAGGCGTTTTCCCTGCTACCGACCAAAAAGGTTATCATGAATCCGCTCCTTACGCTAAGTTCAATGAGTTCCGGACGGAGTGCATGCACTGCATAGCGCAAGCCGGGGGACAAATTAAATATGGTCATTCGGAAGTTGGTAACTTTACGTTAAATGGTTTGATCTATGAGCAAAATGAGATCGAGTTCTTACCATGTCCTGCGGAAAATGCAGCGGATCAATTGATGATCGCAAAATGGGCGATCCGCAATCTAGCGCATGAATATGGATATAACATCACTTTCGCTCCGAAAATTACGGTGGGAAAAGCAGGTTCCGGTCTGCATGTCCATATGCGTATCATGAAAGATGGCAAGAATCAGATGTTAGCGAATGGTATCTTATCCGAAACCGCCCGTAAGGCTATCGCTGGAATGATGTGCTTAGCTTCCTCTATTACGGCTTTTGGAAATACGAATCCAACCTCATATTTCCGTTTGGTTCCACACCAAGAAGCACCTACGAATATTTGTTGGGGAGATCGGAATCGTTCAGTTTTAGTTCGTGTTCCGCTAGGTTGGGCCGCAAAAACGGACATGTGTGCTTTGGCGAACCCATTGGAACCTGCCAGCCATTATGATACGAGCCAAAAGCAAACGGTCGAGATGCGCTCACCGGATGGCTCCGCTGATTTATACCAATTATTGGCAGGATTGGCAGTTGCGTGCCGCCATGGTTTTGAGATCGATGATGCTTTGGAAATCGCTGAGAAGACTTATGTAAACGTGAATATTCATAAGGAAGAGAATCAAGATCGCCTAAAGACATTGGATCAACTCCCAGACAGTTGCGCAGCCTCAGCCGCCCGTTTAAGACAACAGCGTGCTGTTTTTGAAAAATATAATGTGTTTAGTCCGAGTATGATAGACGGCATCATCCGTAAACTGGAATCTTATGATGACACTTCTTTACGCAAGGACCTAGAGAATAATCCAGAAGAGATGTTGAAGCTGGTCAATACTTATTTCCATTGTGGCTGAAAATCCTTTTTATGGTTTCACAAGAGGGTGTGTCATGACACACCCTTTTTATGCCCTGCTTTCATCTCTTGAACTTTCCATTGTGTTTTTTTGAATATCCGAGCACAAGAGAGACCATAAATTAAAACGAAAATATTCTAGAGAAGAAAAAAAGATATAATAGTAAAAAAAACATGATAAAAAATTGTTATTTACAAATAAAGGCTTACCTTTGCCAACATCAAAACAAAATGATGTTATAAATTCATTTTGAAGTTATATGTTTTTCGAGTTTAACCTTGACTGTGAGCACAAAAGATTATCGCGAAGATCTTTTGAACGGTTGGATAGAGACGTCTATTTAGCCGTTTTTTCTTTTAGCCCTATCCAATAAAGCTATTCAGCTATTTGACAAATACAGCTTTATTTGTCACGGAGATTTTATATCCTTTTATTTTATGGATTACGAAATAACATACTGCATAAAAGCGGTATGTTGTATCGTACTATTATACAGTTGAGCAATGAATTATACATATAAACAAATATGGCTCATCAACTTTCCTGTAATGATGAGCATCTTAATGGAACAATTAATCAATATTACGGATGCTGTTTTCTTAGGCCACGTTGGAGAGATAGAATTAGGAGCGTCCGCTATCGCCGGAATTTATTATTTGGCGATTTATATGCTTGGTTTTGGATTTAGCATTGGGTTGCAAGTAATGGTAGCTCGAAGGAATGGAGAGCAAGATTACAAGGAAACCGGCAAGACTTTTTTTCAAGGCTTATTTTTCCTTTTGGGATTGGCTATCTTTCTTTACCTTCTCATTCATACGGTTTCCCCATTTATATTAAAGAAGCTGATCGTTTCCTCGGATATTTATCGAACGGTAATCCTATACTTGGATTGGCGTAGCTTTGGATTGTTGTTTTCATTCCCATTTTTAGCGATACGTTCTTTTTTAGTGGGGATAACGCATACAAAAGCTCTATCTTGGGCTGCTGCCATAGCGGTATTAATCAATATTCCTTTAAATTTTTATTTGATATTCACTAGGGAATTAGGAATCTCGGGGGCGGCAATTGCCTCTTCTTTGGCAGAGATGGGCTCCTTTATGATGCTTTCCTTCTATATGTGGATACGATTGGATAAAGAAAAATATGGGTTAAGGCCGGTCTATAATGGTAATTTACTTATAAAAGTCTTGAAGTTATCAACATGGAGTATGCTTCATGCGTTTATTAGTGTAGCCCCTTGCATAGTGAAAAAATATTTCCAAAATGAAAGAGATACAGAAGGTTTATTTAAAAAACAGTCGTATGTCCTCTTCCGAAAACAATATAGCGGTATTGACTAGTGCCAAATGGGAATATGCTTGAGGAAAATTCCCCAGTTGCTCCTTGGTTTCAAAATCAATGTCTTCACTGAAAAGTCCCAAGTGATTTGAATTATGAAGCATTTCCTCAAACAGACTACGTGCTTCTTCTTTTTCTCCAATGACATAAAGAGCACGAATGAGCCAGAACGTACAAATAGTAAAGGCGGAAGAGGGAAGTCCGAAATCATCATGAGATTTATAACGGTACATCAACCCTTTGTAAAGTAACGCATTCTTTATCGCTTGCACTGTTTTATGGTAGCGTATGTCTCTCGGATCGATAAATCCGTACGGTTCCATTAACAACAAGGACGCATCAAGGTCGGAATTACCGTAGGCTTGCGAGAAACTTTGCATCTCTTCTTTCCAACCGTTTTTCATGACATTTTCTTTGATTACGGTCGCTTCTTCCGACCAACGTCTCCGGTATGTCGGTTTGTTTAATAAATCTGCAATACGAGCTCCCCTGTCTAATGCGACCCAGCACATAACTTTGGAGGAAACAAAATGCTGTCCTTCTCCTCTAATTTCCCAAATGCCTTTGTCTGGTTTTTTCCAGTCAATCATCACATTCGTCAGGATACTTTTTACCATTTCCCACATATCTTCCACCTCGTCCAATGTACCGGGCATCAAACGATAGTATTGGTAGATCAGGTCCATTAAATAGCCGAACGAGTCATTTTGAAGCTGGTGGTAAGCATCATTACCGATCCGAACGGGTCGTGAGTTTTTATAACCGGAAAGATGTCCCAGAATAACTTCCGTCAATTTTCTTTCTCCGCGAATACCGTACATGATCTGGTAAGTATCGTGTTGAGAAACAAAAGTAGACTGGACAAATCTCATGAACCGCCTTGCGGCTTCCACATGGCCTATCTGGAACAAAGTTTCAATGGACATGGAGGCGTCGCGCAGCCAACAAAAACGATAATCCCAGTTACGGACTTCTCCGATCGTTTCCGGTAGGCTAGTTGTTATGGCCGCCAATACGGCTCCATTATAAAAAGACATCAATTTTAAAACTAGGAGACTTCGCTCAATGACATCGTTATAGACCGTAAACTTCTTGGTTCGGTCAGTCCAATTCAACCAATAAACCAGCGTCCGGCAGTATTCCAGTTTCTCACGCTCAATGTTGACGGGTATTACTTTCTCGTTATATGAAAGTAGCAAGAACTCGTCCTTAGCCAGTACGATTTCTTTCTGTTCCAAGATGTTGTGCAAAGGTAGTGAGGAATAAAGATATTGCCTATCTTTGCTGTTAGAAGTAGAGTAGGTCTCTATATATTCCGAGGTCGTGTTGAAAATTGTCTTTCCACGGGCATAGTCCGGAGCCGGCTCATAGTTGATTTTAAAACGGGGAGTACCTTTGATTCTGCGGATATATCGGTAGATCTCTGCCGGACGATAACAATTGCTCGCATCGCTCAGATGGTAACAAGGCATGAAATCTACAACGGCAAATTCATTTTCTTCTGATACGAAGTTGGTCGAAAGAATATTTGTATGAGGAACATACGATTGCGATATTTGATAATCCGGAGAAACCTCGAAGCCGAAATATCCCCCTTTCTCCCGATCGAGCAATGATGCAAAGATGGAAGGTGAGTCGAAGTTAGGGAAACATAACCAATCTATACTGCCTTTATCCGAAATCAAAGCCGCAGTGCAGCAATTTCCTATTACTCCGTAATTTAACTTGTCCATAAAAATTATTTTTTATTTGTCCACAATCCTTTAAAAAAATCAACGGTGGCTTTCAGTTGACCTTTTATGCTTCTGGAAGTCGTTCCGTAACTAACACCTTCACCCGACAGTTCTTCCAAAAAAGGCAATACTTCTTCCTGCGAGGACAGATTGTATTTGGCTTTTTCAGATACAATTCCAACTTTAACTGTTATGGCGGATACTGGAAGAGCCCGGAACATATCCTCATCCGTCGTGTCATCTCCCATTGCTAGTATAAAATCATAGCGGGAAGCCAATAATAGGCGATCTACTTCCGAACCTTTTGTGCATTCTGGAGATTTTATTTCCACGACTTTGTTGCCCTGCATGATTTGTAATCCCTTTTTCAGGCAAACAGGCATTATAGCCTTTGTTAGCTGTTGCGCTCTCAGCTCTCCCAGCCAGGCGTCCGATTCTCTATAATGCCAGGCAAGAGCAGCTTCTTTTGTCTCAAGATGAGAGTACGGGGTTTTGCTTACAAACAAATTTAGAATAAACAATAGCTCCGAATCCCACTCTCGATTGTCTATGTTTTTATGCCATGCGCCTTTTTCCTTGTAAAATGCACCATGCTCGGCGGCAAAAGACAGAGGAAGATCTCCCAGCCATTTCTCCAATGTATAGTGGTCCCGCCCGCTATTAATGGTTACATGATTCCGAGAGTCGGAACAAAAACGCTGTAACAGGTCTCGTAATGCAGGTGTTGGAACTGCATCTTCCGGATGATTTTTGAATGCAGTTAATGTTCCGTCGTAATCCAGCAAAATCAAGCGCTTTTTCGCTTGGTCATATAATGTTTTGATTTCGTTCTGGTCTTGTGCGGAGATCTTTTTCTTTTGTAATCGTTTGTTTTTCTCTGCGGTCTGCCGCCATTCTCTCATGAAATCCGCAGCCCATTTGTTTACGGTTTGAACCGAAAGGATGGCTTGCATTCGCTGAAGCCTTTCTCTTTGTTCCTCCAATGGCATTTTCAATGCACGGCAAATGGCTTGTTCGATCTGGTCCGTGTCGTTTGGATTAATCAATAAAGCATCAGACAATTCAACCGAAGCACCGGCCATTTCACTTAAAATGAGTACCCCCGGATTATCTTGTTTGGTAGCGACATACTCTTTTGCCACAAGATTCATACCATCGCGCAAAGGGGTTACCAAGGCTATATCGGCAACATAATACATCGCTACCAATTCCTCAAAAGAGAAACCGTGATAAAAATAACATACCGGAGTCCAATTCATGGTAGAGTAAGTTCCATTGATAGAACCGATCTCCTCGTCTATTTTGGTTTTCAATTCGGCATAACTGCCTACATGGTCGCGAGAGGGGACGATAACCATCGCCAATGTCACTTTCCCGTGATATTCCGGATGATTTTTCAAAAAAGAGGCGAATCCGTAAAGACGGTGCAATATTCCTTTGCTGTAATCCAGTCGGTCTACCGATATGATTAACTTATGATCTCCAAATAGAAGTCGTGTTTTCTCTACTGCGTGGTGGACTTTGTCATCAGCTATCACATTGTGATAAAGATCATAGTTTATCCCCATCGGTAATGCATCCACACGGGTTACACGATCATTCATTTGAACTTCATCCAGATTGAAATTCTTATGAAGGACGCGTTCCGTCGCACTGATGAAATGACGCATATAATCGTGAATGTGAAAAGCGACAAAGTCGGCTCCCAAAAGTCCGTTCAGGATCTCAACCCTTTCGGGCAGAATCCGGAAAAGTTCATGTGAAGGAAACGGAATATGGTGGAAATACCCGATATGAAGGTTGGGAAACTTCTCACGGAGCATGCCTGGCAACAGCATTAACTGATAGTCCTGTACCCAAACCCAATCATTAGGTTCAACTATCCGCGATATCTCTTCACAAAAAACAGCATTGACTTCCCTATATGATTCCCAAAAGTTCTTTTTATATAACGTATAAGCAAAAAAGTAATGACAGAGGGGCCATAGGGTACTGTTGCTATATCCTTCGTAGTAATTTTCATACTGCCTGTCGGATAAGAATACCGGATGATAATTATTTTTTTCCAATTGACTGCAAATGTCATCTTTTTCCGTCTTTTGTTCTACGCAGACGCCAGGCCAACCGATCCAATGTTTTTCACAATCAACGTCCAATGACTTCAAACCTGTAGCCAGCCCTCCTTCGCTCCGTGAAAAAACAAATTTTCCATCGGAGGAACGTGTAACTTTTACAGGCAACCTATTCGAAATGATAAATAATCTCATATTTGAAATATTATATACAACACAAAGCAAAATCCATACCAATTTGTATTTGTCATTGATAAACAGATGTTTGCAAATAGGGAAGCCTAAGTAATATTACCAAAATGAAAAAGTGTTTTTCATTTTAGTTGTTTTTTTTACTTTCAATTTAGAATTGATATTTTTAATCTATTGATATATAGTGATTTATGTTTATTGTTCTTAAATTGGTCTGATTTTGGCATTATCTTTATCAGTTTAGATTTCCGAAGAAAGTATCATTAATATTCATCTTCGGTTGTCTGCTATAAGAAACAATGTAGAACAACAAAGAAACAAAATGGTATTTTTTATTTATCAATTAGGCTCGCTTGCCTCTGTATGGGCAATCAGCAATTTAATAAAAAAAGATGTTCCTCAAAGGATCAAAAACAAGATTATCGTTCTGTTACTAGTAACAAGCTGGATTGGTGTTTTTGGATATTTTTTCATTTTGAAAAACAGGATTGAAAAATGGTGGCCTTGCAAGAAGTATTTGGTTGCCCATAGAAGGATATAAGTTTCATATTATATATTATTGCAATTAAAGTTGTTTTATGTGTACCAAAATCTTTTTCTCCATTCATTATGTAAAGATTTGAATTGTTTTTTTCTTTTTGAGCCGTGGATATAATTTATTCACGGCTTATTTAAAAGATTTAATTTCAAAAATTAGGATACAAATGGAAAAGAATATGCGGATGAACTTTTTGAAGCAACGGATAACGGTAATATTACTGTTAGTGGCTAGCGTATGTATATGTGGTAGCATCAATGAATTCTATTTCTTCGAAAATGATTATTATTTTAAATATCTGCTGAATACTTTTACAGGAATCATCCTTTTGACAGGAATTGCCTATTTATGCTATCCTCAAAAGAAGACAAATCAGGAAAATGAATTGGTGCTGAATGAATACAAACTGGTGTATGAAACGGAGTCTACCGCATCGCAATATTTTATTTCTGATACAGAAGCTTGGAACACATTAAGAAAACAATTGAAAACAACAGCTCGGGGACATGCTATTTTATATATCAGCGAAAGTTGCGAATTGCCTATAATCAATAACACGATTTTAGCTAAAAAGAGAAATTTCGATTGTTGGAAGCCTGTCTGTGCAGGGCAGATATCTAAAGATTTTGGTGAGATTTAAAGTGATCATAAAAAATATATGGCAGCCATAAAACGATGTCCATGGAAAGGAAATGTCAATTATCTGAAAATATGGGGAATAATATTGAATTGGACCTAATCAGCGTTGAAAAGCACCTCATTCAGAAAGTTCTCCAACATACCAACGGATACAAACCCGAAGCAGCTCGTCTTCTTGGGATAGGCTTAACCACACTTTATAAGAAGATGGAAGCCTATGGACTATAATGTGGAACACTTTGTTCTTGCATACCCGGTAGGTTACCTAAAACAGGCAGCTTGCCTTTTTATATACCTTTTCAAAATGAAAATATCCTTTTCATTTTGAAAAGGATTGAGCATATTACATAATAATATTATTTTTTTTATTATATAACTGATAAACAATATATTGTGCATAAACTCGATTTTTTGGCACAGCTTTGGCATATAGTAGGGCGGAAAACAAATAAATAGTATTAACAATTAAAAGAGACAAGTATGGAAGATACGTTATCATTTTTGTTCTTGTGTGCTACCGGTGTAGCATGCTATTGGTTTTTCTTCAAGTGTGTGGACTGGTTTGAGAAAATTTAATGTAGGAAAGGAGAATTAAATTATGTTTTTAGCACTGTTTATACTTTGCTTATTGATCTTCGGGTATTTGATGTATGTCCTAATTAAGCCCGAAAAGTTTTAATGGTAATTAGTTTTTTAAGTGAAAAGATGAATACAGAAATTTTAGGTGTAGCATTGCAGATATTGCTACTGCTGGTTATCAGTTACCCGCTGGGAAAGCATATCGCCAAAGTGTATAAGGAGGGAAACGACTGCATGCGTTTCATGGCTCCAATTGAAAGATTTATTTACAAACTGGCGGGTATCAACCCCAATGAAGAGATGGATTGGAAGGCATTCTTGAAATCTCTGCTTATTATAAACGTATTTTGGTTCTTCTGGGGTATGATCCTGTTGGTATCGCAAGGATATCTTCCTTTGAATCCTGATGGGAACAGCGGACAAAGTCCAGATTTGGCGTTCAACACGTGTATTAGTTTCATGGTTAACTGTAACTTGCAGCACTATAGCGGAGAAAGCGGTTTGACTTATTTTACACAGTTGTTCGTCATCATGTTGTTCCAGTTCATCACTGCTGCAACAGGTATGGCTGCCATGGCTGGAATTATGAAGTCGATGGCCGCCAAAACAACTAAAACAATCGGCAACTTCTGGCACTATTTAGTGATCAGCTGTACACGTATCCTTTTCCCGATGTCTCTGATCGTGGGTTTCATCCTGATCATACAAGGTACGCCGATGGGCTTTGACTCCAAAATGACAATCCCGACATTGGAAGGAGCTGAACAAACTGTTTCACAAGGTCCTACAGCTGCAATCGTTCCGATTAAACAGTTAGGTACGAATGGTGGTGGTTACTTCGGAGTAAACTCTTCTCACCCATTGGAAAACCCGACTTACCTGACCAATATTGTAGAATGCTGGTCTATTCTGATCATTCCGATGGCATTGGTATTTGCTTTGGGATTTTATCTGAAACGTAAAAAGTTAGGTTATGTGATCTATGGTGTGATGCTGTTTGCTTATCTTTTGGGGGTATTCTGTAACGTTCACTATGAGATGGCAGGTAACCCGAAAATCGACGAGATGGGTATTGACCAGTCTTGCGGTGCTATGGAAGGTAAGGAAACCCGTCTGGGTCCGGGCGCAACCGCTTTGTGGTCTGTGACTACGACCGTCACCTCTAATGGTTCCGTTAACGGTATGCACGACAGTACAATGCCTCTTTCCGGTATGGTGGAGATGTTGAACATGCAGATCAATACATGGTTTGGTGGTGTTGGCGTAGGTTTCATGAACTACTATGCATTCTTGATTATAGCCGTATTCATCAGCGGTTTGATGGTCGGACGTACGCCGGAATTCTTAGGTAAAAAGGTAGAAGCCCGAGAAATGAAGATTGCGACGATCGTTTCGTTAGCTCACCCGTTCGTGATTTTGATCTTTACGGCTATCTCTTCCTACGTATGGGTATATGCCCCTGAATTCGTAGAGAGCGAGGGTGGCTGGTTGAACAACCCCGGTTTCCATGGTTTCAGTGAAATGTTATATGAATATACTTCTTCTTCTGCTAACAACGGTTCCGGTTTTGAAGGATTAGGCGACAATACCTATTTCTGGAACTACACTTGCGGTTTGGCACTGATCATTTCACGTTATTTGCCAATTGTCGGACAAGTAGCTATTGCAGGTCTTTTGGCAAACAAGAAGTACACTCCGGAAAGTGCGGGTACATTAAAGACTGATACGGTTACATTCGGTGTGATGACATTCTGCGTAATCGTCATCGTTGCTGCCTTGTCATTCTTCCCGGCACAAACACTAGGCCCGATCGCCGAATATTTTAGTATTTACTAATTGACAGATTAAGAAGATGAGAAATAACAAAACTGCTTCTTTATTTCCAAAGGAGCTCGTTATAGAAAGTTTGAAGCAATCATTCGTTAAGTTGAATCCGCGGATGATGTTCCGTAACCCGATCATGTTTATCGTGGAGGTGGTGACGTTCGTCATGTTGTTTGTTACGATTTGGGCTGCTGCCACCGGTGATACAACGCAAGGATCTTTCGGTTATAATATCTTAGTGTTTATTGTATTGTTCGCCACGTTGCTTTTCGCCAACTTCGCAGAGGCGATTGCAGAGGCACGAGGCAAGGCTCAGGCCGACAGTTTGCGTAAGACCCGGGAAGAAACTCCTGCCAAATTGTGTGTCGGTAACAAGATCGAAACGGTCAGTTCTTCTCAGTTGAAGAAAGGCGACATCTTTATTTGTGAAGCCGGCGACACGATTCCTTCCGATGGTGAAATTATCGAAGGTCTGGCTTCTATCGATGAAAGCGCCATCACAGGTGAATCTGCTCCGGTGATCCGTGAAGCGGGTGGAGACAAGAGTTCTGTAACAGGCGGTACGAAAGTATTGTCCGACCAGATCAAGGTGAAAGTGACGACCGAACCGGGTGAAAGTTTCTTGGATAAGATGATCGCCTTGGTGGAAGGCGCTTCTCGCCAGAAAACTCCGAACGAAATCGCCTTGACAATCTTGCTGGCAGGTTTTACATTGGTATTCGTTGTTGTTTGCGGTACCTTGAAACCGTTTGCTGATTATTCCAACACGACGATTACGATCGCGGCCTTTATCTCTTTGTTCGTTTGTTTGATCCCGACTACGATCGGTGGTTTGTTATCTGCCATCGGTATTGCCGGTATGGATCGTGCGTTGTCTGCTAATGTGATCACCAAATCCGGTAAGGCGGTTGAAACAGCCGGTGACATTGATACTTTGCTGCTCGACAAGACCGGTACGATCACGATCGGTAACCGTAAAGCAACCCAGTTCTATCCGGTATCCGGCATTGACGAACACTCTTTTGTACAAGCTTGTCTACTGTCCTCTCTTTCTGACGATACACCCGAAGGTAAGTCAATCGTGGAACTGGGACGTGAAAAAGGTGTACGTGTACATGATCTGAATACATCCGGATCAAAGATGATCAAGTTTACGGCAGAAACTAAATGCTCAGGAGTGGATTTGGCAAACGGTACTCGCATCCGTAAAGGAGCTTTTGATGCTATTCGTAAGATGAGTGAGGCTGCCGGCAACAAATATCCGAAAGAGGTGGCCGATTTGGTTCAGAAGATCACGAGTAACGGCGGTACTCCGCTGGTTGTTTCACAGGATGATTTCATCATCGGTGTGATCGAATTACAGGATATCATCAAACCGGGGATCCAAGAACGTTTTGAACGTTTGCGTAAGATGGGTGTGAAGACGGTAATGGTAACCGGTGATAACCCGTTGACCGCAAAATATATCGCTGAAAAAGCTGGTGTAGACGATTATATCGCCGAAGCCAAACCGGAAGACAAGATGAACTATATCCGTAAGGAACAGGAAAACGGTAAGCTGGTCGCCATGATGGGGGACGGTACGAACGATGCCCCGGCCTTGGCTCAGGCAAACGTTGGTGTCGCAATGAACAGTGGTACGCAGGCTGCCAAGGAAGCTGGTAATATGGTTGATTTGGACAACGACCCAACGAAACTGATCGAGATTGTCGAAATCGGTAAACAGTTGCTGATGACTCGTGGTACGCTGACTACTTTCAGTATCGCTAACGACGTGGCCAAGTATTTCGCTATCGTACCAGCTCTGTTCATGGTTACGATCCCGGCATTGGCCCCGATGAACATCATGCACCTGCACAGTCCGGAATCAGCGATCCTAAGTGCGATCATCTTTAATGCGATCATCATCCCGATTCTGATCCCTCTGGCATTACGTGGTGTGGCTTATAAACCGATTGGTGCTTCCGCATTGCTTCGTCGCAACTTGCTGATCTACGGTTTGGGCGGTGTAATTGCCCCGTTCATTGGTATCAAGTTGATAGATATGATTGTAAGTTTATTCATGTAAAAGTAAAATCAATATTAAAAACCTTCCTCCCTCTGTATGAAGATAGGAGGAAGGTTAAGAAAATAAAACAATAATTCATTATGATATCAAATCTTTTTAAATCATTAAGACTGACAATTGCATTTTGTTTGTTCTTCAGTGTTTTCTACATTTTCGTTTTGTGGTTGTTTGCCCAAGTGGCAGGACCGAATAAGGGTAATGCCGAACTGGTTACATTGAATGGAAAAGTAGTGGGGGCCGCCAATATTGGTCAGAATTTCACGCAAGATATTTATTTCTGGGGACGTCCTTCCCATGCCGGTGACGGTTACGATGCATCCAGTTCGGCAGGTAGTAACAAGGGACCTTCCAATGAAGAACATTTAGCTTTGTTGGAAGAACGTATTGATACATTCTTGGTTCATCATCCTTACCTAACCCGTGAAAAAGTTCCGGCTGAAATCATCACGGCCAGCAGTTCCGGTTTGGATCCCCATATCTCACCGAAAGCCGCTTATGCACAGGCCAAACGTGTAGCGGACGCTCGTGGATGGTCGGAAGAAAAGGTAATGGGTATCGTCAATTCTCATGTTGAGAAACCGTTATTGGGTATGTTCGGAACGGAGAAAGTAAATGTATTGAAATTAAATGTTGCGCTTGATCAAGCATCAAATAACAAATAACAAATTTTTAATAAGTCAATTAGATTTAGGTTATGAAATCATTCGTAAAAAAAGTAGCAGCCTTGGCAGTTGTATTCTCAATGGCATCTTCTACGTTGGCTAATGCACAGGAAGAGGATGGTAAAGTAAGTTTTTCTGTACAGGGAGATTTGGTAAGTTCCTATATTTGGCGTGGTTTCTACCAAACTGGTGCTAGCTTCCAGCCGACACTATCACTGGGGGTAGGTAATTTCTCTTTGACAGCCTGGGGATCTACCGATTTTCAGGGAGCAAACTCTACATCTATGCCTGCTGCTAAAGAGATAGATTTAACGGCAGCGTATACATTCGGATCAGCTGGTCCTACATTGTCTGTCGCTAGCTTATGGTGGGCAGGGCAAGGCTCTTGCCGTTATTTTAACTTCAAAAGCCATGAAACAGATCACCATTTTGAAGCAGGTTTGGCTTACACTTTGCCTATTGAGAAGTTACCTTTGTCTATCACTTGGAATTTCATGTTTGCCGGTCAAGACAAAGATGAAAATGGAAACCAAAACTATTCTTCTTATGTGGAGTTGAATTTTCCATTCACAGTGAAGGGCGTCGATCTGAATGCAACTTGTGGTGTTCTTCCGTATGATGCGGGAATAACTACGTATGGAGGTGATGTAAATAGTGGATTTGCAGTAACGAATGTTGCATTGAAAGCAACGAAAGATATCAAAATCACGGATTCTTTCTCATTACCTATTTTTACACAGGCAATTTGGAACCCTCGTATGGAGGATGCCCATCTTGTCTTGGGAATTTCTTTAAGACCTTGATATAATAATACGCATGGACCGAGAACAAAGTGTACAACATTTTTTAGATTTGTTGAAAAAGTCTCGTCGTGGCAATTTTAAAATCTACATCGGCATGATTGCCGGTGTAGGTAAATCGTATCGGATGCTATCAGATGCCCACCAATTACTGGAAAGCGGTATCGATGTCAAGATCGGTTATATAGAAACACATGGGCGAGTCGAGACGGAGGCATTGGTGGAAGGATTGCCTATCATCCCCCGCCGCAAGATATTTTATAAAGGAAAAGAGATCGAAGAGATGGACTTGCAGTCGATTCTCAGTATCCATCCTGAAGTTGTCATCGTTGACGAATTGGCTCATACCAATGTCGAAGGCAGTAAGAACGAAAAGCGTTGGCAGGATGTCATGGATATACTGGATGCCGGTATCAGTGTGATCACGGCGGTCAATATTCAGCATATAGAAGGACTTAACGAGATGGTGCAGGACGTGGTTGGCATTGAGGTCAAGGAACGTATTCCTGATATCGTACTGGAGCAGGCTGATGAAGTGGTCAACATAGACCTTACCGCTGACGAATTGCTGGCTCGGTTAAAAGCCGGAAAAATATACAAACCCGATAAGATACAAACAGCATTAAATAATTTCTTTAAGGCTGAACATATTCTTCAGCTTAGGGAGTTGGCATTGAAAGAGGTAGCTTTGCGGGTAGAAAAAAAAGTGGAGAATACCATTCCAGAGAATCTCGGTGTACGCCACGAAAGGTTTATGGCCTGCATCAGCAGTAATGAGAAAACTCCCCGTAAGATCATACGGAAAGTCGCACGGTTGGCAACCCGATATAATTCCAAGTTTTTTGTACTGTATGTACAAACCCCAAGAGAAAGTTCCGACAGGATTCCGTTGGCAAGTCAAAGGCATTTGCTTAACCATTTCAAGTTGGCAACGGAACTTGGAGGAGAAATCATTCAAGTGCAATCCCCACATATAACGGATGCGATCGTACAGGTTTGTAAAGAAAAGCAAATCAGTACGCTATGTATCGGACGACCAGCTTTAAAATATCCTTCCGCTATCCTTGCGATGGTTCACTATCGGAACATGTTAGAAGAGTTGGCTCAATTAGGCATTGATTTAATAATATTAGCATAAAAATCCTTCCATGAATATGAATATAAAAACAAAGTTGACTTATGGGATAGGACTTTTATTTGTCCTGATCACTTTATTAGGTGGATTGGCTATAAAAAACATTCATAATGTATCGGATGACACGCAGAATATCCTAGCGGATAATTACAATTCACTCCTTTATTCCCGTCAGATGCTCGAGTCACTGGATGCCATTCGGGAAAATCCGAATGCCCGAAAAGAGTTTGAGGCCGGGTTGGAAGCTCAGAAAAAAAATCTGACAGAGAAGGATGAAGACATACTGACTAACCGATTAAGTTCGAACTGTGAAAAGGCGTTGGATGACATGGATGATGAATCGATTCGGCAGATACGCCAGACGATTTATACCATTATGGCAGTCAATATGTCTGCCATTTATGAAAAGAATGAAGTGGCTGTCCATACGGCGGAAAGGTCTCTCTTTTGGATCTGGACGGTAGGGATCGCTTGTATCGTGATCGCCTTCCTCTTTCTGGCTCGCCTGCCACGCTCGGTCAGCGTACAGATCCGGAAATTGACGGATGGCATCAAGGAAATCACCAATGCCAATTACAGCAAACGGCTTAATTTGGGCAATGAACCGGAGTTTAAGGAAATAGCCACGTTGTTCAACGAGATGGCCGAGCGCTTGGCCGAATACAGGAACAGTTCGCTGGAAGATATCCTGCAAGGGAAAAAATATATAGAAACAATTATCAACAGCATTGCAGAACCTATCATAGGCTTGAGTAAGGAACGGAAGATTTTGTTTGTCAATGACGAGGCTTTGACTGTTTTGAATTTGACACGGGAAAACATTATCGACAAACCGGCTCCCGAAGTGGCGTTAAAAAATGATCTGCTGCGCCGTTTGATCCGCCAGTTGGTACATCCCGATGACAATAAGGATCCGTTGAAAATCTATGCGGACAACAAGGAAAGCTATTTTCAAGTAAAATACATCCCGATCAACGTTAACAGGCAGACTGGACTGGAGGGTAAGTATGTCGGGGATGTGATCCTGTTGAAGAACGTGACCGAATTTAAAGAAAAAGATATTGCAAAGACAACTTTTATTTCAACGATCTCTCATGAACTGAAGACACCGATATCGGCTATCATGATGAGCTTGGAACTGCTGGAAGACAATCGGATCGGAAAACTGAATACAGAACAGGAGAGCCTTTCCAAGAACATAAAGGAAAATAGCGACCGTTTGTTGGAGATCACTGGCGAATTGTTGAAGATGTCACAGGTAGAAAGCGGTAAGCTCTACCTGAATCCGAAGATTACCAAACCGATCGAACTGATCGACTATGCCATCAAGGCGAACCGGGTACAGGCCGAGCGTTTTAACTGTCAGATCGAAGTGGAGTATCCTGAAAAGATCACCAAATTGTTTGTCGACAGCGAGAAAATTGCTTGGGTTGTGACCAACCTGTTATCGAACGCCATCCGTTATTCGTCGGAGAACGGACGGATTATCATCGGTGCACGACAGATCGACAAAGCCGTCGAGATCTATGTCAAGGACTTCGGAAAGGGCATTGACTCGCGTTACCACGAAAGTATTTTCGACCACTATTTCCGTGTGCCGGGAACAAAAGTACAAGGTAGCGGTTTGGGACTTGCCATCAGCAAGGACTTTGTGGAAGCTCATGGTGGTACGATCCGTATCGAAAGCGAAGTCGGTAAAGGTAGCACGTTCGTGATCAGATTCAATGTATAAAAAGTAAAATCAAAAATCAGATAGTCTAATGAAAGTATTAAAATTTGGTGGTACTTCAGTCGGTTCTGCCCAGCGGATCAAGAATGTCGCATCAATCATTTGCGATCAGGAACAGAAAATAGTAGTACTCTCTGCCATGGCAGGGACAACAAACTCTTTAGTGGAGATATCTGAGTGTTTCCATAAGAAAGATCCGGGAAAAGCCAATGCGATCCTTTCTGCTTTGGAACAAGCTTATGTCAATCATATAGAAGAATTATACCAAAGCGATACCTACAAAGAAAGGGCCATGCAATACATGCTTGAACGGTCTCAACATGTCTGGTCTTTCTCTAATATGCCTTTCAGCATGTTCGATGAAAAGGAAATCTTGGCGCAGGGTGAGCTAATATCAACCTTTCTGATGACCTGCTATCTGGAAGAACAAGGAGTGAAGGTAGTTTTATTGCCTGCGTTGAACTTCATGCGAATTACAATGGACAATGAACCGGACATGGAATATATCGCTAAACACCTAAATACACTTTTGGAGCAAAACAAAGAGGCAGAAATATATATTACGCAAGGTTTCATCTGCCGGAATGCTTACGGCAGCATTGACAACTTGGAAAGAGGAGGAAGCGATTACACCGCCTCTCTAATTGGAGCGGCTATCCAAGCAGAAGAGATACAGATATGGACGGATATTGACGGGATGCACAACAACGATCCACGGTTTGTCAATGACACCGCTCCTGTTAGGCAGTTGAACTTCGACGAAGCCGCTAAGTTGGCACATTTCGGTGCCAAGATACTACATCCGACTTGCATCCTGCCTGCCAAGGAAAAGAACATACCGGTACGCCTCTTGAACGCATTGCAGCCAAATGCGTCGGGTACATTGATCTCGAATACGGCGGAAAAGGGTGCGATCAAAGCTGTTGCCGCCAAAGACAACATCACGTATGTCAAGATCAAGTCGCTCCATACGATACCGACACCTCATTTTCTGAGCATCGTGTTTGATACGTTCTATAATTACAATACGCCGGTGGACATGGTGACCACTTCCGATATCGGGGTTTCCGTAACGATTGATGATGACAAGCATATAGACGAGATTGTGGGTGTATTACGGAAATACGCAACGATTACAGTCGAAAAGAATATGGTGATTGTTTGTGTTGTTGGTGACCTAGAATGGCAAAATGTCGGTTTTGAGGCACGCATCATCAATGCATTGAAAGATATTCCCGTACGGATGATTTCATACGGCGGAAGTAGTAGTAATGTATCGTTGGTGATGAAAGCGGAAGATAAAGTGCATGCTTTGAAGGCGCTTAGTGAACACTTGTTTTCCGTATCAGACAAACCTGTGTTATCATCCGTTTCTTAAAAGAAAATTAAGATTAATAGTTGAGCATATTTGTTTTTTGATTTGTTCTAGAAATGAAGCAGAAGCAGTCTTTTTTTGTAGAGACTGCTTCTATTTTTCGGTAATAAACAATGAAAATTCTTCTGTGTATTGACAGGTGGAAAATTTGGTATAAACTGTCCCCCCATTGTCCTATCTAAAGAGTTCCCCAAAATCCAATTTAAATTGCCCCACCCAAAAAACATTAAAAGAGTTACAGAATCAGTTCATAATTCTACATTAATCTATTAAATAGACAAAACAGATAGTATTCCCAATAAATCAATCAGCATGAACAAGATTTGTCAAGGAGGTGTGCGACTTGTTTGTCATGGGAAGCTCCGGTACAGGAAAGAGCTACATTGCCACAGCCTTGGGATACAGAGTCTGCCAAAAAGGATTGAAAGTGCTGTATGCCAATACTTCCAGACTTTTAGGGCAGTTGAAGGCCACCAAGGTAAAAGGTAGCATCCTGTAGGAGCTGAAAAAGATAGAAAGGACGGATATGCTTATACAGGATGATTTCGGCTTGCAACCGTTGGACAACGGAAGCAGAATGCATCTGATGGACATCATCGAAGACCGATATGGTAAGAAATCAACACTGATTGCATCACAATTGCCGGTCAAAGACAAGTATGATGTCATCGGCAAGGAGACAATAGCCGGCGCAGTCATGTACAGAATAACTCACCAAGCCGCAAGAATTGAGCTGCACGGAGAGTCCTTACGCAAAATTTGCGGGAAGAAATGAATGACTATATTGGCAGTAAATAAAAATTACAAACCCAGCACAAATCGAAAGCTAATGAGCTGATTATATGATGTTTTTTGTATTTTAGGAAAAATAAATCGGGGGGCAATTTAAGTTGGATATTGGGGATCTGTTTCATTCGAGTTTCCAAGTTGTCGTTATACTCCTTGAACACATTATATAATGTTTTGAAAGTTTCGTCCTTTCCCTGATAGCGATTTACTATGGCACGTGCGGAGACAATCTTTTCCTCCAATTCCAAGTCTTGGTAAATCTGATAGAATTTCACACGCAGAGGTACTTTCCCTTTTTAACGTTTTACTACGCTTAATGAAGAACAACACGCTGAATATTTCTCTTTCCATACAGCTCAATTTTTAATGATACAAAGTTAGGAAATCGAACCGAGAACCCGGTTATGTAAAATAGATCAATGTGCTGTAAAAAAACGAAGTAGCACTTGTGCTGTGTAACATTTTAGGCTTTCTAAAACTATCCCCCGAATAAGGATGTATAGTTTACTTTAGTCCCACTTATTTTACCTATTCTTGAAAATGAAAAATCCCTAAACTTCTTTGAAAGTTAGGGATTTACATCGTTTTGCCTTCTTAAAAAGTGATGCCACCAGGAATCGTGATTTATTCCCAAGTAGCTGAATATCATTACTTTCTAAAAGCGACTCGACTGTAATCTCCTCCGTTTGATCCACCAATGACTTGCGTTGTTTTGCGCAAGGTTGCATGAAAGTTTCCAAGGGCAAAGGTAGTGAATTACTTTGAACTTTTATCATTATTATCTTTCAATCTTTTGATTTCCTTATCAAAATCACTTTCCAATAAATCCATTTCGCGTTTGCGATAGATGGCAAACTCCTTTTCTGCCTTCTCAATCGCTTGTTTATGCGAAATGTTTCCCTTACCAATCAAAACCTTTCGTTTGTGTGCTATAATTTGGTCATCCAGTGCTTCTATCCAATCTTTCATTCTCATAGGATTCATTTCCAATGCTTGGAACTCGGCAAAGTCCAAGAAACCGGAAACAAGCAGATTCAGGCGTTGGAGTTCAATCTCAGACAAATAGTTCTTGGCAATCTTTACATCATCCTTAGTTACATAGCTGCCTTTGAAATTAGTCATACCTACAAACAGTTTCTCATTGTCCACACGATTGTATATCACTTCTGCCACAGTATTTTCATGAACGGCATAATGCAACTTGTTTTGTACGGTGGCGAAGAACATCTTTGCCATACTGTCGCGTGGATCATAGTCTGTGGCTGTAGCATATATATATGTTACCTGCTGATAAAAATTGCGTTCACTGCTACGAATATCCCTGATGCGTTGTAACAACTCACGGAAATAGCGGTTGCCGCCCTGTTTCAACCGTTCATCATCCATGGTAAATCCTTTTTGAATATACTCATGAAGCCGCTGGGTTGCCCATCATCGGAAGCGGGTTGCAACCTGAGACTGCACATGATAACCCAAAGCGATAACCATATCAAGGTTGTAGTGCTCCACTTCTCGTTCAACTTTACGAGAACCTTCTGTTTGAACTGTTCGGAATTTCCGAACAGTTGCCTCCTTTACTAACTCGCCATCCTCAAATATATGCTTAATATGCTCACTTACATTTGATTTACTCGTTTGATATATATCCACCAACGATTTTGTGTCAGCCACAAATCTTCATCGGCAAAACGCACCGACACACGAGTAATTTCGTTGTCGTCTTGATAAAGTATTATTTGGTTTTCTTTGCTCATTAGTTGCATTTTTTAGTGTTTTATTGTCAAAATCACATACTTTGTAATAATTTTTTCTCTCCGCTTATTCTTTCAAGTTCATATTGAAAACGTTCCCATTCATTCAAATCCTTATGCCAACTTTCAAATTCATCTAGATCATCCATGTACTTTACTCTATTGTTTTCCAATAACCTTGTTTCCTACCTCCTATACGCTCTAATAATCCAAGTTCCTGAAGGCGTGAAAGGTTATACTTAACACCATCTTCAGTGATGTTGGGAAGGCTTTCACTTATCTCTTTTCGGGTCGCTTCGGGATGCTCTTTTAAAAAAGACAGCATAGCCTGCTGTTGCTCTGTCAGTTTTTGGGTAGTCTTTTGGGTAGTCTTTTGGGTAGTCTTTTGGGTAGTCGCTCTTTCTGGATACTCAAACTTGAATATCGTCCAAATGCCCGAAGCATCGTAACGGAATTCTGGTGTGGAAAATCCGTCATTCTTACAGGCTATAATGATACGTTCAATGCCACGTCCCCATGCTTCAATTTCTCCAGAACGAAAGAATGTATTGGCAATGTCAGGGTTATAGGGAAAACTACGATGAGAAGATAGTAGTGTTTCCACTGTCCAACCGTCTGGCAATACACCACCATTTACAATTTCCAGTTTATTTTCATACACGCGAATTTGTATGGGAGAAGGTTCTGCATAATCCTTGTTAATGCAGGCATTTAACAACGCCTCGCGAAGAGCTTCCCTTGGTATAGGCAATGTTTCTATTCGATGAATACCCTCGTAAGTTACGACGGCTTTCATATATTTGGTGCATAGTAAATCCATTAGTTTTACAATTTGCTGAAACAGGTTGCCATGTACTTCATCTTGATACACCAAATCCATTCCCTCACGGAAGAAGCCCACCTTTACAAAACTTCCGGTCACGTATCGTTCCGGGTCTGGATGGAACAATAAAGCAGCTGCACGTTTTAGGTAATCACCTTCATAAAGTCGAAGTTTTTCTAACAGGCCATGGTTGTCATCCATTAAATCAGCATCTTCCATGCGTTCGCTTCGTTTAGCATATTTGCGAAATAAATCAAAAGTCGCATTGTCCAAATCCTCTGTTTTCAGATAAGGCACTGGTACACCGTCCCAAGTTTTTCCCTGTTTGCGAAGCATAAAACGGTCGAGTGCCGCACCTTTCAACTCTTGGTTGGTGGCTCCGCTCCGCTGGTAATACTTGCCGCGAAAACTGATTGGATAAGGATATGCTTCAGTTACTATTTCCAGATATTGTTTTTTATTATCCTCTTTTTGATTAACATCTACCAGTATACCGAGCATATCACGTACCTTATTGGGAATATCTTCCATCAACTTCTTGGCTTCTTGCACACCGCAGATTTCGCCATTGTCCTTAATGCCGACAAACAGTGTTCCACCTTGTGCATTAGCAAAACCACATATCCATTTCAGATATTCGTCGCGCCAAGATTCTTTGAATTCTATGTTTTGTGATTCGGTTAGCATATGGTTGATTATAAATTAAAAGTTTTTATATATTTATTGAATCAATCTTTGATATTAGAAAAGTATATATTATATATGTTTGAAATAGATACACATTGAGTTTGAGATTAAACAGCTTTAATTTCTTGAAGGAATTTTTCTCGTAATCTACTCCAACTTCTAATAGATGTATTTTGCAGAGAATAGTGTTGTTGTAATTGTTCGTGCAATTCGTCTAGAGCAATGGAGTTATCTATTCTTTCTGCTATTCTTGTATTACATAACCATCCAATACTATCAAAATCCATTTTCGGCAATAGATATAGCTTAACATTATTATCATATGCCCAAACTGCTCCCATTTCATTCAAACAGATTTCACTTGTTTTGTAGTTATTTGATATGAGCAAGAAAGAATAATCTGCATTCTTTATGTTTTGATGAATGTGTTTCCTAATATCTTCTCCATTTTTAATACCCATATCTTCAATAGAAGTACAAAAGATTTGCTCAGGCTTTATACCAACTCCTAATTGTAAGATATCATCAACAAAAAGTTTAATGATTGCTTCATCTTTTGAGGAATGGCTGATGAATATTTTCTTGTGTTTATTATTTGCCAAATCACATCTTGATTGAATTATATTTATTATCGCTATAATACCTCCGAAATCATAAGGATTAATCTGAGATACTCCGACTAATGCAGGTAAATATGCTTGTATATATCGCTCTTCGATAGGTAAATCAGATTTAATGTTTATCGATAGTTTATTAAGTGCATTGTACAAACTCGTCAACTCCTTACATTTAGGACAAAAATTGCATTCCTTATTATTTATAGAATTGCGAATATGCTCTATAATACTTTGACATTCTTCAATAGATTGTTTTATTTGGTTATTCATATTTATTTTCCTCCTTTAATCCTATTACAATTTCTACAAAGCATTTGACAATTCTCTGCCACAGTCGTACCACCATCTTTCCAAGGGGTGATGTGGTCTGCTTCCATTTCTTCCAACTCGAAATGTTTGCCACAATGTACGCAGATTCCTTTCTGCCGTTCGTATGCTTCACGTTTTTGCTTTTTGTCGAATGTTCTGAAACTGAGATCACGTAGATCTTCACTTAATACATAGCGATAGATACCTGATTTCTTCATAATCTCATCGTCCTCCATCAAGTCGTGGATTTGCTTTTCAAGTACATCTGTATCGTAAACGCCCTCACCAAACTCGTCAAACATCGCACCCCAATCCAAACCTTTCATTTCACGACGATATTTAGGGAATGTGGAACGTATCCATGTGATGATTGACACAAAGTAAGCCCATAATTTGTTGGCATTTGGGTCAAACTGATGTTGTGCCATATAATCATCAACCTTTGCGATGCCATCATGACGGGCTGCCCATTTGAGGATAGTTGAAAGATACGCTTGTTCAATGGCACTACCGTTTAGAAAGTCTGCACCGAGTTTATAAGCTGGGCAACCATTCTTTGAAAAGTGACGACGGGCATCTGTCACAAACGGGCCTGTATAGACAGCATTGAGAAGCTCTTGGTCGAGCAGTTTTTCTCCTGCGATATTGATTACTCTGAACCAATCTAATTTATCTTTATCCGTCCCTTCACAGAAATATATTGTCAATTCGTAATTTAGGAACTTATTTTTTTCCTCGTTTGTCAATGTTGAGAAATAGAGTGTGCCACGGTCTTTGTCCTCAATGTTAAAGCCGTGGGTATAGAACTCACAGATAGATAACGTGCGTTGTTGGCCGTCAATCATCTCGTAATTGCCGTCTTCTGCAACACTCCAGTACATGATATTGAGCGGATATCCGCTTAAGATGGTATTAATAACAGCCTGCTGTTGCTTAATATCGTATCGGAACTCACGTTGATAGGGTGGACGGATGTCTAACTTACCGCCATAACCTTTAAC
Organism: Parabacteroides sp. CH2-D42-20; assembly: GCF_003670185.1. Lineage (NCBI taxonomy): Bacteria > Pseudomonadati > Bacteroidota > Bacteroidia > Bacteroidales > Tannerellaceae > Parabacteroides > Parabacteroides sp. CH2-D42-20. Next base: position 91,356 of record NZ_RAYG01000023.1, read on the forward strand.
GCCTGTCTCGGCGTCATTGCTATAACCTTCAATAAGGTCGGCTATCTTTATGAATTTAGGGGCTATATTCATCATGGTTATTACTTTTTAATTTTGCGAATGATAATACGAGCATAAGGTAAGATTACAATTCCATCTTTTAATATGTATGGTGAATTCATGTTAGCTGTAACATGAGCTTTATTTCCTTGTTGCCTCAATTTGTCAATTGTATCTTGTCCCATTATTTTAAATCCCACAGATCTTATCCAGTCTGTATCGCATGTATTACCGATTATCTCGAATTGATCGGGGTTGTATTTATCCATGAAAGTAATAGGTACTCCCATCTTTCCATCATAATCACATGGAATTTCTGCAGTTTTGGAAATATCTATAGCATCATAATTCTCATATTTAGGGTATTCCTCGGGAGAATACTTTTTATAAAGAATGATATTCTCATGTCTTTTAGGCGTTTCTAAATTTGTGAACCATGTTACTCCAGAAACACGTATCATGCCTTCACGGTGGTCGCCAGCGGTAGCTCTATCCTCATAATGAGAAATGAAATGACCAGCTCCCCCTTTAAAGCCATAGCCAAGCCAAAGTTTATTTTGCTGGATGAGAGGGAATATCTCTTTATACTTGATGGCATTCTGGTGTCCAATAATCAAAAACTTTTTATCATATTCAATGAGTTGTGCTACATATTCTCTGAATAAAGAGAAAGGAGGATTAGTAACAACAATATCCGCTTCTTTTAGAAGTTCAATACACTCTTTGCTTCTAAAATCGCCATCCCCCTTTAATGGCATCACACCTATTTCATCTGCATTGGGAATATGGTCTCCGTTCTTGTCTCCTTCATAAACCAAATATACAGCCTGTTCACTTTTATTTTGACTGAACAAGTCCATGTCTTGATTCTTGTAACAAGTGGTAATCAACTTTTTCAATCCAAGGAACTCAAAGTTGTAGGCAAAGTAGGTGAAGAAATTGCTGACACGTGGGTCATCGCAATTGCACAATACAGTTTTGCCACGAAAATGCTCACGATAATGTTTCAGCTCATTATTTATATCTTCAAGCTGCGTATAGAACTCGTCTTTCTTAGCTTCTTTAGCCTTATTCAGATTCTTATTCGCCATATCGTTCTTCGTTGTTATTTGGATTAATCAGTTTTCGTACATCTACATCCAGTATTTTCGCAATCTTGACAAGCATTTCTAATGATGGTTGTGAAGTATTAGAACACCAACGAGAAATAGTAGCTTCATTCTTTTGGAGTTGTTCTGCTAACCATTTCCCAGTTCTATTTTGTTCAACCAATACTACTTTTATTCTATTTATTCTTTCTGTTTCCACACTTGTTTTATTTTAAAGAATAGCAATAAATTGACTATATCTGCAAATGTAGTGATAATTTCGGAAAAACAAATATGAATTTGAGATAAATATTACTTATGCTTGTTGGGTAACCTAAAGTAACGGCGCAAGGTGTGGAAACTCCTACATGGTCTTCGGATGGAGGTTTCGTTACTATCACGTTCAAGCGACCTGATTTCAAATTCAATATCATAGAGAATGATAAAGAGGACAGAAAGATAACAGAGGAGGGCAAATACCCCCTAAGCATCCCCTAAGTACCCCTCAAGTAGAATTGCTCATTCAAAAAATGGAAGATTCTTACATGACAATGAGGAATATGGCGAATGTATGTGATATTAAAGACTTAAAGTATTTTCGTGAGAGGTATATTACCCCCGCATTGGAAGAAGGATTGATTGAACGGCTTTATCCGAATCAGCCAAAGCACCCCAAACAACAATACCGACTGACAGAAATGGCTAAGGAATGGTTAACAAGTAATGCCAAATAGAATCATTGCTTATGTGTAATATGTAATACAATACCGGCGAAAGAAAAAACAAACTCTCTTTTGGTTTCTTTCGCCAGTATCAATCTTATTATAGTCGAAATACGAACTTAGTTAAATCGCTGAGGATTTTAATTAGAATATGCTATCTCCACTTTGGTGATTAAACGCAGGATGGAGATCAAACCTAACAACTCCAACTAAAGCTCTTCCTTCGACTGCTTTGCTAACACGCGCTACGCCATTGAGACCAAAACCGGCACAAAGTTCAATAGCAGTGATGCCTTCCTTTACCAACTCTTTAGCTACATATTCAGCTTCTTCGTAGTCTTTTACACCCACTACCGTCAGATTAACGACAGGAGAATCGATAAATGCTTTGTGCGTTTTGTAATCATTCTCAGGCGCAATGTAAATAAATGCTGCTTTCGTTGTCATAATATTTTCTTTAAAAGATATTTATCATCTGAATGTTGTTGTTATGAGATGCAAAGATAGCGTTTTCCCTAAACTTATATTCTCAGATTATCAATTTCTTTTTGAATCCCGTCTAAAAAGCGGGAAGCGTGCGCCCCGTCCATTTGCGTGTGGTGGAACTGGAAAGAAACGGTAAGCGTCGTTTTCAGCAGGCGGTGTTTGTATTTGCCCCAAATAAGGAACGGATTATTAAAAATGCCGCTATACATACCGACAGCACCGTCTATTTCGTATTGCGCCAATGCGGAAGTTCCGATAACCATGCTTTCCGTCAAGTCGTGATTGACGCAACTTTCAGCCACTTGTTTGGTAAGTTGCAGATAGTGTTGATTAAACACAGATAAATCATCACAGAAAGGAATATCACACGAACTTACCTCGCCTTTTCTGTTGGCGACAATGGTGTTTACAGCGATGGTATCGTACTGCATCAGTTTACCGCCAACGGGCAGCAGATAAAATTCTTTCACGCTCCTTGCGGCTTTGCCGATGCACCAGCACATCAGCATATTAAACTTCATGCCCGATTTCCGGCTGATTTTCACAAGGCGTGACACGTTGAGTGTCTTAAAGAACGTCACCATTGGCATAGGTGCGTTCATCCACATTTCAAAGGCGTATGCCCGGCTGGTTTCTTGGGGATTTACTTCTTTCATACTTAATGCTATTTTCATTCAATGAATCAGGCGGCAAAAGTAGGAGAAGCGTTTGACCTTGGATAGAACAAACGGGACATTTATACGGGATTGGTGAACAAATCGGAATATGGATTTGATATTTTCAGCAAAGACATGGGCGTATATCCGCAGAACTTCTTGAACTCTCGGATAAAGTGCGACTGGTCGGCATAGCCACTGGCGTATGCTATTTGTGCCTGATTGATTTCTTGACCCACTTGATGCTGCATCTGCGCCAAAGCCTTTTGGAAGCGGACGATACGGGTATATTCTTTGGGATTGATGCCTACAAATGAATGAAACAACCGCTCAAACTGTTTTTTACTTAAGCAGGCAATAGAAGATAATTCGGTTACAGAGATTTGCGGAGTGATATATATTCGCTGTATGGCGGCATCTATTCTTTTAATTTGGGATGTGGTATCAGCTAAATTATCGACAATTTGTGACACCAGCCATTTTTCTATATAACTTATGCAAATAGAATTATTCTCACAGTCGAATATTCGTGTAGCCAGTTCATTCAAACTTTTGTTTTCAAGGCTGTAACCGGACACTTCTTGATTGTAAAAGAGCGATGTCGGCATGTTCAGAAACATACTCATGGCGTGAGGGTGGAATACAACCACTATCATTTCCGTATTTCCGTCTGCATATAGGTGTGACGAGAAATTAACTTGTCCGCTCACAGTCAGTTTGTCTTGTGTAACATTTAGTTCAGGGATATATAACGGTGCTTGTTTATGGAAAATGATTTGAGAGCAACCGATAGGAAAAGTCAGAGTATTCAAAAACTGGTTACTTTTGAATACCCAATAATATCTCACGTAAGGTTGCAATAGCTTACATGGTCTGTAAAAATCGAATTCCTTTTGAATCATTTTACAAAAGTAATAATTTTGTGTTGATTACTAAGTAAAAAGAGGTAAATGAAACATAGAAACGATTGCGCATAATGACAAAGTCGTTTCTATGATAGGTGGAATTATATTTTCAATCCTTTTGGTCGATTTCCATCTTTCGCATATAGTTCCGAACGTCCAATGATGATATGCCGGGCCCAATGAAATTCTCGGCGTTTCGCATTATTTCACAGGGCTGTGTATCTACTGTATTTTTTAGGTGTACAATGGAATTTATCCTTTCTGTTGTTCCCGCTTGGCATACATCTCCCTTGAAAGCTCCACGATCTCCCGGCTCAGTTTCACCAGATCGATGGTATGTTTCTCCAACTTGTAGAGCAACGCCATCGCCTTCTTCTCCGAAAAATGGATGCGCAATTCCTTCACGACTTGGTTGTAATTGGTTCCAATGCCGCGGAACTGGGCATGGAAATCTGACAACTTGGTGTAGTAGTCCACCAGCGTCTTGTCCACTTTCAGTACCTTGAACTTCTGTCCGAAAAAGTGCGCCTTGAGAAAGACGGCTTTCGCGTACACATTCGATTCCTCGTACATCGTCAGGAACCTGTTCCATTCCTCATCATCGAAGCGTACCATCACGCAGTGCGTCTTCGGGTCCAACTTGGGATTTCTCCCGTACTTGCTCTTCTTTTTCATTCTTCTTATTCTTTTAGTTTAATGGTTCATCCATAGCCTAATCTTCGATTAAAGAACCCCGAAATTATCCGACTGTGGAGGATAATTCTGCCCACGGCGGTGCAAGGATTTTCAGTTACTTAGAATTATTCGGGTAACTGAAAATATATCTTGCTGTGTCTTTGAGGACACCAAAAATCCTCCGCTTGTCGGATTGATTTCCGAGTGTAATAACTCACCTTGTGTATCGGTCGAACCGATGGAGTGCATCCAGCGGCTCAACCGGTTCCACCGTAATCCCGTCAGAGTTTGCGCCACTGCTCGATGTCATTCCGGTAGGCATAGAGGTGCAGGCGGACAAGGTTCTCGATAAGTCCGGATGCGCTCATGCCTTTTCCTCCGAGGTAGCGGACAACCTTGTCCAGTTCGTCACGTACCGTCTCACTGACGAACACAGGCTTGCGGTTGATAATCTTGGGGACTTGGAGATAGGTGGTGCGGTACTCCTCCAAAGACAGCCTGCGCTGCTTGCTGCTGATGCGCTTCTGCGGCATTGCCGCTTCTTCTGTCGTTTCATCAGCCATAACCATCTCCGCTTCTTTCGTGATGGTCTTGCCGGGCTGTTCCAGTTCCTCCGGCTCCAGACCGATTCTCCTGTAAAAGTCATCCACAGACTTGGGAGTGTAGGATTCCCTGCGTCCCATTTTTTCCACGATTTCACGAGCCTGCTGCTCTGTAATGTTTGGTTCTCTTTTCATTGTATAAAACAAATTGATTAAGTTATTGAATGTGGTCTTGGTCAGCACCTCGACCGATTATCGGGAGCAAAGTAAGGTGCTTTAGTACAGTCATTCAAGCGTTTGGATTCTCTTAGACAATTTTGTGCGGTTCTGCAATATGGTGATGGAAACAGCGGTGAGAAGTTCTACGATTTGCCGGAGATGAATAGCGGAACGGATAAAGGTGAGATATAGGGTAAGTTTGAATTAAGCCCTTATTTTCACTCTTGCTGCATCCCTAATTTTCAGAATTAAGGGAGTTAGCGTACTTACAACGTATGCCAACCTCTACCACTCTGTGCCATATGCTACCAGTAATGGCAATATCCATTGTCGGGTAACAGATTCCATATTTCTTTGCAGCCAAAGGAATGATAGCAGTCTTAAAAGGTGGAGCGGAAATCATGGTACACAGGCTTGCTTACGGGGAATCGACAGGCAGTAACCCGGACAATGACCACCGTATCAGCGCAACATGCTGCCACTTACGGAAAAGCCATTGCCGGACAGCGGATTCTATATTCCTTTGCAGCAAAAGAAACAATAACAATTAAAAGAAAGACAATATGGAAATCGTATCAATCGAAAGAAAGACCTTTGAGGCGATGGTCGCCAAGTTCGACCGCTTCGTCCACCGAATGGATGCCATCTGCCATCGGCATGGGGAAAAGACAATGAGCGAGTGGATGGACAATCAGGACGTGTGCCGGATGCTCAACATCAGCCCACGCACGTTGCAGACCTTGCGTGACAACGGCACGTTGGCGTACAGCCAAATCAATCACAAGACCTACTACCGTCCCGAAGATGTGAAGCGTATCGTCTCCATCGTGGAGGACAGGAGAAAAGAAGCAAGATTCAAAGGCAGGACTATATGAACTGAATATAATGACAATACCCACTAAATCCGAATAGTATGAATGAGTTGATTAACAAAGACAGCGAATGGATAATCCACTTCATGGGCAGCCTTGACCGACTGCTTGACAATGTAGAGTATCTGACCGCCAACTACCGCCCGACATTGGGCGGTGAGCGGTTCTTCACCGACAAGGAGGTGTCGGCACGGTTGAAGGTGAGCCGCCGGACGCTTCAGGACTACCGCAACGAGGGGCGTATCGCCTATATCCAATTGGGTGGTAAAATCCTCTACCGTGAATCCGACATCGAAAGGATGCTGAATGACGGCTACCGTTCCGCCTACCGACAGGTTGCAATCTGATTTTCTTGAAGGAGCGCAGTTTGCCGTCTGCCCTATGATTGCGGAGCAATGGACTTCCGGCAAAAAGAAAAAGGAACGGCTTACAGATGAAGCGTCAAAATCCTGCTTCGTCTGTAAGCCGTTCCCCTATATTTTCTGATTTCCTGCCAGTCGCTTGTTTCCGTTGCCGGATGCCCCAAGAGCGCGTGGCAAGCAGTGGCAAGGTTTTCGGGCAGTAATACACTCAAACTTGTTTGAGGAAGATTCTGCCCGAAACGGCACCGCCGCTTGACCTTGCCAATGCCTTCAAAGCCACACGCTACCTTTGCATCCGTGCATCGGGAACGAGTGGCTGATGGAATGAACCTCAACTATACCATCGGTTATTACCTCTGACGCTGGCAACAAATAGTGTAATCGGTGCAGCTTTCTTAATGGTGCTAATTTTATTTATTATAAACCGTCTGAACATGATACTCTCTTTACTGCATATCCTGAATGCAACGGCTATAATCATTTCAAGGTTATAGACATCATAACTGATGCCGTCCGGCTGTTTGATGTATTTCATCGTTTCAACTTTGTCCAGTTCCCTGTTCTTGTAGATGGAATGAATCGCCTTGCGAATGTCGCACGAGAACACTCCGAACAAGTTGGTAATCTCAAACTTGGTCATCCACACAGGTGTGGTCGGCATTGTGACTGCACCCGTTTCACTGATTGAAATTATTCCTCTATCCATATCTATCGCATTACTTTAGACATTACGCTCTTTACATTATTCATATCGCGCAGAATAGAGGAATCCAACACACGTGCATAGTGCTGCGTCATTTTTATATTGGAATGGCCGAGCATCTTCGCTACATTCTCAATACTCACACCGTTGGCGAGGCATACAGAGGTCGCATACGAGTGGCGGGCTACGTGTGTGGTCAAGGTCTTGTTTATCAGACATAAGTCTGCAATTTCTTTCAGATAGCTGTTCATTTTCTGATTGCAAGGAACTGGAAGCAGACAGTTTTTCTTTTGGCAAGCCGGATGTTCCGCATATTTACGGAGAATCTCCAATGGAATATCAAGCAAAGGAATGTTGCACATATTCTTCGTCTTTTGGCGAGGTTTGCGAATCCATAGGTTGCCGTTGGAGTCTTCTACGATATGTTCCGGTGCCAGTTGTTGCACGTCTATGAAGGCTAGCCCAGTGAAAGCCGCAAAGGTGAAAACATCACGGACAACTGTGATACGCTCTAATGAAAACTCCTTGTGATAAATGGTGAGCAGTTCGTCCATTGTCAAGAACTCGCGGATAACTTCTTTCTCATGAAACTTGATGCCGATGAATGGGTCTTTGGAAATCCACTCGTTGGCAAGCGCAAGGTTGGTTATCTTCTTCAAGCACTTCATGTAGCGGATAACCGTATTCTGTTGGCACTCCTTCTCCGTTTTGAGATAGAACTCAAAGGCACGTACCAGTTCTCCATTGACTTCTGACAACGGTAAATCCTCCTTGCCGTATTTCTGTTTGATAAGTTCAGCAAGATAACGCTTGCAACTCTCATAACGGCGGACGGTAATCAAGGCATAGTCCTTGCCGACAAGTTCACGGCATTGGTCGTTATGTTCTTGGATGGTTTGAATGAGTGTGCGGACAACTTCCGGTGCTTGGTCTTGTCCGAAGAACTTTTCCTGCAACAGGCGGGCAGTGATGAATTGTCCTTGTTCCTCTAGTTCATTGAAAGTCTGATGGAGTTTGATTCTTGCCTCCTCAATATAGGCGTTCAAGTCGCAGGATTTGCGGCTCTTGCCTTTGGCGCACTCCTTCGCCTGATTCCACAAGGCTGGTTCGATGCTCTTGCGGATATTGTTTTCCACTCGCACACTGTTCACGGTGATACGCATACATACGGAGGCTTCTCCGTTTTTCAGCAGTTTGGCTTTCTTGATGAAGAAAAGCACATTGAATGAGTCTCTTTTCATGTTCCTACAGTTTTTCGTTGTACAAAAGTAGGAAACCATGCACGCTTTCGTGATACGCAAAACATTGCAAATCAGAGAGAAATAATCTTGTTCGGTGGAGATTCGCGCTCCACCTTTCTTGCTCCTCCTTTTGGAACACCACGGGCGGTAATATTCTGCCGCTTTTTGCGTTACGCTGGAAAACAAAAAATCCTGATTCTGTTTGGAAATCAGGATTTTACTGTTTTTTGCTTTTCTTCGAAGTGGTGCCACCAGCAAGAGAACTATTATCTTCTCTCTGTTGATTATCACCGTTTTATAGTTTCTTCCATTTGGAAATCCACATGATTTAGCACACGATTATGTTTTATCGTTTTGCCCGCTATTAAGCGATGCAAATATATACATTTAGATTTATAAGAGCAAACTTGTGGCAGGTTTATTAAACATACGAATTGTTTTTTTGTTATATTCAGGGAGACCAACGGTGATTGTAATATACTGTTTATCAGATTCAAAATCCTTTTTTCTGGTAAGACTAGATGTTTTTCCACAAAAAAATGTAACTTTGTAATCGCAAGAAAGTTTGTTTGTATGATAGAGAATGATAAAAATATAGCTATTATATGCAATTCTTTAAAAGGAATTGCACGGATGCAGAATCAAGATGATATTTGGTTTATGCATACTGATACTTATAGCCTTTTCATTCTATTTGATGGCGTTAGTTCTCTGAAAAAGAGTATTGATTATATTCGGTATTGTAAGTATTTTATAAATAAAAATCATGATTTATATATTAATTCTGAGGTTAAATTAGATCGATTAATATATGATATGCATTTATCTTCTTTATCCTCTTCCATAGATGGAAAAACTACGTGTAGTGCGTTGTTACTTCATTCTAATTTGCATAAAGCTTTTATTGTGAATGTTGGGGACTCTAGAATTTATTCCTTCTCAAATTATTTCTTGGAACCATTGACAGTAGATGATAATTTGTCTGGAAATAGTCGTATACTAACTAAATATATAGGTTTAGAAGAGCTGATGTTAGATGATATAACTCAAAAAGAGATAGATATTGCGCAAAATTTTTTAATATGCTCTGATGGCTTTTACAACCTTATGGAAGAGGATATAAAAAAGTATTTTATGATTTTCCAGTATAAACGCAATAAGAATATTGTAAATGCTATTAATAGATTGCAAACAAATAAAAACAAAGATGATTCAACGTATATAATAATAAGAAGAAATGGGCTTTAGTACAGAACAAGAGTTAGTGGATTTATTTAAAATATCTTTTTCTAGCAAATTTAATATTGCTAATAAAAGAGTTTTAGAGGAAGTTAGCTTAGGTTTTGGCATTGCGGATTTAGTTGTTACAGAACTTAAAGATTCAGCAGAGATAGTCAAGAGAGAAAAGCTTACTTCTATTGATATAAACGTATATCAAATTGTAAAAAATAAGAAAAAGGTATCTTTGGATGTAGTTACAACTATAACAGGGATTAAAAAGCAAGATATTATAAAATCTTTAGAAAAACTTATTGAATATAGTTTTGTAAAGAGAATGGATTCGTATTATGTATTTAGTAATAAATACGAGTTGTCTTTTAAAAAGAATATAGCATTTGAAGCTAAATTAAGACATTGGAAAAAAGCGTTGATGCAAGCTTATAGATATAAATGGTTTGCGGATTACTCATATGTTGTTTTAGATGAGGCTCATTCTAAAGCTGCTATAGAAAACTTACCACTATTTGAAAAATTAAATGTTGGGTTATTGACTATATCAATAGATGGGGTAATAAAAAAATATTATCACCCCAAAAAGCAAAAGCCACTTGATCCTACTATGCAAATGCTATTGTCGGAAGTATTGATGTATCAGTGACTTTCTCTATGTTTTCTATATATAGTATAGAATTCATCAGGTTTCATTTGGATTGTTTTTAGTAAATACATTAACCATGTATTTAGATGGTAGTTTTTACCTTCACTTTGTAGTACTACATAATTATTATCAAGACGTTGATAATTATCTATAGCTTCCTGTATTAAAAATAGTACATATATAATCCTATCTTTTATATTGTGTACTATGGAAATTTTTTTTAATAGAGACGATATTGATAAAAGATAGTTTTTGTTTACATCTGGTTTGTGTATGTTCCAAATGTAGTTTTCTTTTAATATCATATCCGAGAATATATTATGCTCATTTTTTATTGTATTTAGCATACCATTAGCACGAATGTTTATTAAATCCTTTGCACGTATCATATTCAGAAGCTTTTCGGAAAAATAATATCCTTCAGATGCACCTCCTGAGATATCTTCTGTAAATCTTTTTATGGAAAAATTCCTTAAATTTTCATAAGTTCCAATTGTGATATAATCAATATCTGTTTGGGCTAGAAAGAATATTGCATCCCAATTAGCATATCCATATATGGTTTTAAATCCTTGATATTTCAGAACTCTTAGAACTTTAGATAAATTAGTTATAAGTTTTATATCATTTGAGATTTTGTGACCTTGTTCTGGTTTGTTCTCACAAACAACAAAATAACCGTCAAAGATAATACTCATGTCGGTTAACTCCAATAATAAATTCTCAACATAGTCTTGATTGCGGATAATATCATAAGCTAATGGGAGAGTCATAAAATATTCTATCCCATCTTTTTTATTGCTTTTGAGGTATTTATTTGCTACTTTTATAGTAGAAATAATTCCAGCTATATAATTATCTTCATAATAATGAGGGATTATCACTTTCTTAAAGCCTAATGAAATTTGGTATTCAATGGCTTTTTCTATGCAGCTATTAATTCTTATATTTGTAGCCTCATCATCATTTAAGAATCTTGCAGGGTGGAAATCGAAATCAGACAATTTCCCTTTTGATAAATGTCCACTATTTTTTTGACCATAAAACTGAAGATCTAGCATTGACTTATCTAATATAGGAGCAACTCTCTTATTGTTCACAAACTTATTTCCAAAAGAGATTGCTGTGATAAGAAATTCATCTCCAATATCCTGTTGAGTGAAGACCTCAATATTCCAATTTGGATTGTGTCCCAATATTTGTACTATTTTCATACACTTAGTAATTTAATAAATTGTTCAACGGTTCTTGGTCGCTCTGCAACACTATATTTTAAAACAGCATTTAAAAATATATTCATTTCTTCATTATGTACATCATAAATCTTTTGTGGCTGCATAAAACTTTCAGCTACGGCAGATCTTGATCTTCCAAATGGTAGATTGCCTGTGTATAAATAATATGCAATAATTCCTAAACAGAAAAAATCAGTTCGGTATGAAATTTGTTCTTTTCTAAAGAAATATTGTTCTGGACTTCCGAAAGTCCAAGTAAAGGGTTGGAAGCCTGTTGGAGTTATAGTTTCATCGTCTAAGTCTCTAGCGATGCCGAAATCTAATATAACTGGATGACCATCATTTTTAATGATGATATTTTGCGGCTTTAAATCTCTATGAATACATCTATTATCCCATACAGGAGCTAATATATGAGCTATATCAGCAATTAAATGTCGTGTTTTAGTGGAATTATTTATATACTGCGAGGCTATGTGACTTAAATCATCCCCTTCAATGAATTCTTCAATGACAACAAGCTCATCTCCATATGTTTGTACATTGATAACATTCGGTATTCCAGAGTTATCCTTAAAACGTTCATAAATATTCAATTCTCTCGCTATCCTTTCATCTGCTGTAGGTATAATTTTAAGGGCGAAAATAGAGTCATCTATTTCCACAATATATACCTGTTTCTGACCAGATTTAGGCTTTTCCTCAATTATCTTATGTATGTTGAAGGTTTTAATAAACTCTTCAGCTAATTTAGTTGTTCTCATGATATTGCACTTATAACCACAAAGATAGAAAATTTGAGAATAATAACCTTTATGTATATAAATAAAAATGCAGAAAGTATAAGATATAATTTCATATTCTATGTGATTTCTTTTTTTTCTTCTTGTTTTTGGGCAATATGTTCTCTGGTGTACAATTAGGGGTGTTGTCTATTCCTGATGAAGCAATAGAAATAAATAAACCAGATGTTTGGTTGTTCCCTTGATTGAAAGATGGATTGGCAGATGCATTGTTTTCTCCTTGGGTGGCTTCTGTACTGGAAACTTGGATTCTTGTTTCCATGTTTTCAAGATCGATTGCAAACCTGTTTCCTTGATTATTATTTTGATTTATTTCTGCTTTTCTTTCACAGGATTGAAATCCTTTTTCCTGTAGTTTAATCTGTTCAGATATAGAGCCTTCCTTCATAGAGTTGTGGTGATCAAACGATTCTATTAGTTGTCGATTATAGTTAAATAGTTTATCAAATCCCTGCTCTACTTGCAGGAATAGGTTCACACGGTCAAATCCACCTTTGATTACCCCGTTCTTAGTATTCTTATGATTGGTAAGCGGTGATAGCTTCTTTTTATTAGTTTGGTCTTTTCGGCTCACAATCAAATGACAGTGCATATTCAGCTCGTTATTAGAACGGCTACGGTCAAAATGAATCTTCCCATAAAACTTTATATCCGCTTCGGATAGTCCTTTATTGAAGTTCTTAGCGTATTCAGGAATAAAGACTTTCCGAATATACTGCTTCATGGCTTCAGCTTGTTCTTGTTCTGTGTTCCCCATCGCCCGAAGTTCTTTTTCCGATGGGCTGACATGGATAGCATAAAACTTAGCATCGGTTTTTAGGAGTTGCCCGATATTAGTATCTATATCTTTTATAACCTTTGATTTATAGATATTATCCTCTGTCAGATTGAAAAAGCCATCGGTATAGATTCCTTTCTCCATCCGTTCCAAGTCTTCATGCTCCATATATGAAGCTAATTGCCGACTGCTACCCGCATTATTATATGTTCCTGCCGATGGCGGGGCAAAATCTATGTGCATGGTTCTATATATTTATTAGATTGACGATTTCCGCTTTTAGGTTCTCTTTCCGTTTGCCGTCCATCACGCCACAAGTTGATAATTCCGAATAGAGTTGTATTAGTTGAAGCAGCTTTTTATAATCCCGTTGGTGTATCTGATACAGGGCAGTGAGTTGTTTTCCTTGCTGGTTAATTATATCAGCGTGCTTACCGAACTGTTCACTTACTTTTTGTAGTACGGCTGTTTGTTTCCCCTGACTGGATTTCAGCCACGAAAGAATAAGGGTTTCCAATTCCTTTCCGATAGCATCGAAGCGAACGGCAATAGAATTGGCGGTTCGTATCATAGGATTCAGTTGTTCTTCCTCGTAGTGACGAATGAAGCGGATTATGTCGTCCTGCCGTTTGTTTATTTTCGCCAGTTCTGATTTTATGGATTCGGGTGCTTCGGATGGGTTGATATGTGCCTTGTCTATATACCCGAACGCCAACTTTATAACTTCACTCTTTTTCAGTGAATAGCGTTTGCATATCTTCTCTACCAAAGCTGCCGTTTCCTTGTCTATGGAAATGGTAGTGAATATCGTTTTCCGACTGCTGTTTGGCATAGTAATTACTTTTTTATAGAAACATGAATAGATAAATACCTGATAATAAGCGTTACAAAGAAAATGCTTATTACAGGTGTCATTACAGCGTGTTCTTGTAACACGCTAAAGCCGAAGGCTTTGCCCCGTAGGGCAAGAGGGAAGAACAGGACTTGTCCAGTTCCCTCTTGCTCAATCTAGCGAAACGAGCAAAGCCGAAAGGCATAACTGTTTCTGCTAAATTGGGGTGATAGTACAAGGAAGGAGCAGCAATGCTTCATTCCTAAATTTGCTCCCTTTTGCTTTCATGGCTGATTCTCTAATTGATTGGCTTTTTCAAACTGTTTGTAGGTTTGGAAATCGGCACGTTCACGAACAAAAGACCGGATATCACCAGCACGATAATAAGTTTTCTTTCCGATGGTAAAGAAAGGTAGTACCCCGCTTACCCTATAACGTTGAAGAGTTCGGAAAGATACTTTCAGAAGAAAGGCTAAATCCTGATTATCGAGTATCTTTTCATTATCATCTAATACTTTATCGGTATTGATTAGGGATTTTAAGTCTTTCCCTATTTCAGTGAGTTTCTTGGATAGCTTTTCCATCCATTTCTCAAAGTTTTCGTTGTCTATATACATTTTGCTTCATTTTTTTAGTGATACATCATGAATGTCAATCGATTGATGATGCAAAAATCGGCAGAATGGAGAATCAGAAAAAGAGGAGTAGTTACCTACTCCCCTTAAAATGAAATTCAGATAGTTGTAAATAAGAGGATTATAAAACCATTTTGTCTAATGTTTATTAGCTCGTTTACGGGCTTCTTTGTTAATTGCATTCTTTAAGGCATCTAGGGTTTTGGTCAGATTGAATGGTTTACGCATAAAGATAGCATCCAGTTTATCGTATATACTTCCAAATCTTAAATTGAAAAGGATTTCAAAACCGTGAGCTAAACGAACTAATGGGACGGGCTTTCCGTCTTTTCCGACTACTTCGCCTAAAAAAAATAACCCTATTACTATTTCAGCAATACCAATAATCCCCAAGTCCTTTGACTTAGGGATTACATATAGATCTGATACGAATGTTGATGAGGTGGGAGAATCAAATGATTCAGGATGCTTAATTATTAGACTTAATAGTTCCAATTCTGCATTGATAATAGCTAACACTTTATGCAAATAATAATTTTTAAGCGTATTTTTTCCCCTGCTCGCACTGATATAGCTCTTTTAAGGGTGCTATCTCAATACGAGTAAGATTCAGCATCCGAAAGATATTGGAGTTATCTTTTGAACTGCCAATTGTTACTATGCACCTGATAAATTCGTCATAAGCGTCTTGCATTTCTGTGTCAGTTACTTTTTGTGAGGAATCAGTTAATAAGATGATAATCCTCGTTTTTGATAAATCATTCATAGGCATGAAGTGTTTAATAATTAATGAGTATTAATAATCAGACTAAAGTCTGTTACATGTTGCTGAATGATTTCTGTATGTCTTTAAAAGATGAATCCAATCTTTATTGAAATAGCATTATGGCTTAGCTTCTCTGCAAACTCGGCTGTAAACAATGATTGCTTTTGAGTTTTCAGTCGTTCAATTTTCTGGGATTCATAGCCTAAAGCCAAGAATAATTTCTTACTTTTACAAATAGAATATTCTACCCCAGCAGACGGATTCAGATAAAAACCTCCATTAGCATTTTTATCCGGTGCAAAACTATATCCAACACCACATTCTATATAGGGAGTGAATTTTCTAGGCTTTATTATTAAAAATTTTGCATCGGCAAATAGCGGAATCAGAGCTTTTTCATAAATTGATAATCCTGTACCAATGCCGACCGAGAACCGTTTATTGATTGCATAATAGCTTAGAGCTTGCCATGTAAACGGAGTGGCTGACGGCTCGTTCATGTCAATTCCTGTCCCTACACTTGTGGCAAAAGTGAAGCGTTCTGTCTGTTGTGCTGTTGCCATTACAACAGTGCAACTTACTATAATAAGCAGAATAATCTTTTTCATTGGATAATTACAGTTATACGTTTTACGATATGTAAAGCAGTTGTCAGCCCCGATGTATCTTTACTGACTTCTCCGGAACTACCATTAGGGCTACTATGCCCCACCAGATTTGCTTCAAATGATTTTTCGCCTGACGATAAATCTACATTGGCAGTGTATACGATTGCTGGTTGTCCGCTTCCTTCTTTACCTCCAGAATAGTTGGCTTCTCCTTCTTTGGCTGATTTAGGGAAGGCTTCATTGAAATCAGTGGAATGATTTATTTCTATTTTTACTACGAATGTCTTTAATGCTGTTGTCGGATTTAGTTTAATATCAAAGCTTTCATGTGGGGTCGCTCCTGATATACCATCTGTTAATGGCTCTTTCTTTGTAGGCAAATAAAGTCCATCATCGTATTTAACTCCACGTGAATAGCACCAATGAGGTAAAGCTTCTTTTCGTCGGTTTCCTCCCGATGCTTGCCAAGATTGAGTGGCGATCTTATGAGTTACATAGACCGTTGAAAGATAATTCCCTTGTGTATCTTCCAGCCAGACAGCAATTTGAGGTGGGTTCTTTTTGTTGATACCTAAGAACAAAGGAAAGTCATGCAGCCATTGTTCACCCTGTTCAATGCATACTTTCACGTCTCCTTTCTCATACTCAATTAATTCCTGTTGGCAGGAACAAAGGCTGACAAGCCATAAATAAATCAATGTCAATCCCATTTTATTCATATTAGTTTTATTAAATTGTTATTTTATTATTGTTACTAATCGGGAACATGATAGTCAAAAAAATATTAGACTAGTAATGTTTCAATCTTTTTACGGGGAGAATAAGGGATTTGCTTTGCATAACCAATTCTCATTATTAATGTTGGGTGTTCCTTATTGACAGGTAATTTCTCTCGTAAGTCAAATGCTAATACTGCAACTTCGCACGGCTGATTCAAGAAAGCATAAGAAATCCCGATCTCAGTTACTCTTAACAGAAAGCGTTGGAGTGTTCGCCCCAAGTTAATCCACTCTTCGATTGTATCTTGTTGTGTGGTGCATACAACAAAATGCGAGGAAGAATCTATTTTCTTTCTATCCGATTTGTTTTGCGCATTAGGTTTTAAGAATAAGCTAACTATGGGACGTGCTAATATTCTAGGAAGTGGTGGATTTCCGAAAACCAAATAACTTAGCCCGTTATGTGTAGCCTCAACTTGTTTTTTATTAAACCTCATCCACGAAAGCAATTCATTCTTGAAAGCAATATCAGCCATTTGAATTTCATTCCCTTTCATTATATATTGGGTTATTGTATTTGCAAATGGCGTATTTATTTCAGTAAAGTAGAATTGAATACCATTTTCTTTTGGAATGGATTGAAGTTGTTGTAGAATTCCATCTGATATTTTATTGCCATTATAGATATTGCGGTTTGTCTGTCGTTTCTCAATTTGATGGAATAGGGAATCTCCAATTGTGAGATCATTTTTCGTTAATTCAAGAATAATCGCTTCTATACTGCATTCTATTATATGGGTAGTGTAACCAAAATAACTGGCAGCGATGCATAAGTTTTCAATAGCACAGCCTAAGCTAATAAATAACTCACGATTGTTTCTATCAACGACAGGTAACGCTACATCTAAGTTGGGGAGAACCGTAATAGTACTGTCCGTAATATGAAACTTCCAAGGCTGTGTGTTATGTCCCGAAGGAGCTTTGGAAGCATAACTGGCTATTTGTATGAAATCAGTTTTCATCTTGAAATACCTTATTTATTAAAACTTCAATTCCTTCGTTTATCTGTTCCCATCCTGAATTCTCATTCAGAGGAATGCCATTGTAAACCGGACAAAAATCTTCCAGCATCACCAGATAAGTAATTGATGCTGTCAGCATAGAGGCTATTGCTGCAATTTCCTTTTGGGGATGTCCTGTTAGTTCGCTTA
This sequence comes from Parabacteroides sp. CH2-D42-20, assembly GCF_003670185.1. Classification (NCBI taxonomy): domain Bacteria; kingdom Pseudomonadati; phylum Bacteroidota; class Bacteroidia; order Bacteroidales; family Tannerellaceae; genus Parabacteroides; species Parabacteroides sp. CH2-D42-20. The sequence goes on from NZ_RAYG01000023.1 coordinate 109,332, forward strand.
CTTTCTTTACAAGGTCTATTCCCACTTTTTCCCGTTGCTCTCTTAGCTTTACAATCATATCATTATTGCAAGATAATTCCCAGCGATAAAGTCTTTTCAAAGTAGGATTATTCCTTAATTGCTCAATCTGTCCTTGAAACATACTTTTCACGAATGCAGGTAGTTTTTCACGACTGGGATATTCAAGTGGGAAATTGAGCCAAAAATCATGTTGTCGTATATAAGCAGCCATAAGTCCCTCTACCGAACCGAAATAGCGGTATATCAATATCTTTGAAACACCTGATTGGGCAGCTATAGCGTTAATGCCGATTTTCTCGAAGCCATCTTCGGCAATCATTTCACCGATAGTATCCAGCAACCGCTTTTCGGTAGCTTCCCGATCTCTTTCTCCTGTTATGCTTTTTCCTTTCATTTTACGTATTGTTACTATTTGGGAACAAATATATGTTACTTATCGGAAACATGCAAATAATCTGCTTGCTAAATTGCGATGGTAGAAAGTTTTTTGCCATCAAGCCAATGCTGAACTTACTATGCCATCCTTAGACAGTTTTGAAAACGGCTCTTAATTCTTCCTTTATTTGCCGATGAAAATAGAATCACACGTTTTATAAACCATTAAAAATTAAAAGTATGGAAGTAGTAACCATCGAAAAAAGAACATTCTCGTATGTCTGTGAGAGGTTTACGGAGTTTGCCAAACAGATAGAGAGTTTGTGCAGCACTCATACTCAGAAAGTAGAAAACTGGCTGGATAGTCAGGAAGTATGCCTGTTGTTAGGCTTTAGTAAGCGAACGCTGCAATATTACCGAAGTAGTGGGCGACTGGCTTATTCTCAAATAGGGAGCAAAATTTATTATAAGTCTTCTGATGTTGAAAGAATTATTGCGGATAGTGAAACACAAAATCAATCACCTAAACAAATCACGCCTTATGAAAAGAACTAAAGAAGATTATCCGTCTTTCAACCTGTTCTCCATTGTTGGCACATGGGAAAGCATTAATCTGAATCCTACAGTAATCATCTACCGGAATGACAACGATTATCTTCTCTCTATTATATATGTATCGGAAACCACCAAACAGGCTTCACCCGCTACTTATGAAATACAGAAAGAAGACAGTTTGTATTTTATAGCTCCTGTTCCTAAACGGATTTACATAGATTATGATCCAGCAAAAGATGTGCTTAGCCTTTCATCATTGGGTGACTATCTGCGAAACTAATCAATCAGTTAATCATTCAACTGATTAGCTATCTAGCAATCTTGAAATCAATATTTCAATAAAACAATCTTTCAATCATGGAATTAATAAATAAAGATACACCACAAGTTAAAGAATTTATTTCTTCGCTTGATTCAATACTGAATGGTATTGAATCGATTGTAAAGCACTATAAGCCCCATCTGAACGGAGAACGATTTCTTTCCAATCATGAGGTTTCTAAAAAGCTCAATGTCAGTTTGCGAACTCTGCAAGAATGGCGAGATACGGGATTAATACCATTTATCCAAATAAAAGGAAAAATCATCTATCGACAAAGTGATATTGATAAACTACTGCAAAATCACTACTTTGAAAGCTGGAAGGAATAACCTGCCGTCCTCAAAAATATTGTTTTTCGGAATTTAATTTGAATCATTGACTTTTTCAGTGAAGTATTTAGTCTGTGCAAGTCTTTAGATAAAAATACGCTCGAATGTAAATGAGAGGAAGATTTTTATCTAAACAGAAGGCTTGGACTTGAACAGGCTAAATACGGAACTCACCTTTGTCAATGCTTCATATTAAGTTCTGGAAAACTTACTTAAAAAAGGATTGAGATAATGAATTTTGAAAAGTAATTTATATATGGATATAGTAGCAATAGAAAGAGTTTCCTTCGATTCTCTAAGAAAGAAGCTGGAGCAGATTGTATCATTGGCAGACAATATTTCTTTGTCTTCCTCAGATATATGTATTGAGAAAGAATGGATAGAAGGCAAGACATTGGCAGCTTCCTTAAATATTCCTTTGCGAACATTACAGTCTTTGCGTGAGAGCGGCAAACTTTCTTTTTCGACTGTTGGCAAGAAAGTATATTATAAGATTGCCGAAGTACAACAACTATTGGATTCAGGTAGAATAAAAGTAGCCACTAAAGAATAATTGCTTATGGATTTGTACACGAATGAGGATAGCCAAGAATTATTGCAATCTTTAGATAGGGCTTTACCTTATATAGAATATGCATTGAAGAATAATAAACCCATGTTTGAGGGTGAACGGTATCTGACAAGCGAAGAACTTTGTTCTATACTCAAAATTAGCCGTAGAACTTTACAGTATTATCGGGATGATGGCATTTTCCCTTTTATCCAACTTCCGGGCAAAGTGTTGTTTCGTGAATCGGATATTAGGAAGGTTTTGGAAGATAGGTTTCGTTCTGCCTATAATATAGAAGATTATTCTCTTTAGTCTTTAATATGATGAAGATGGAAAAACGGCTACTCTCCGAATGGATTGGGTAGCCGTTTTCATCTTTAGGTGGTTTTAGTAGAGAAGCTCTCTCGTACATTCTGCATATCTCGGAGAATACTTTGATCTAATACTTTTGCATATCGCTGCGTCATTTTTGTATTGGTATGACCGAGCATTTTGGCTACATTTTCCAATGATACATTGTTGGCTAAAGCGACAACGGTTGAAAATGTATGCCGTCCGGTATGCGTGGTTAGATTCTTCTTAATGCCGCAGAAATCAGCAATTTCTTTCAAATAACTGTTTGTCTTTTGATTGCATGGAACGGGTAATAATGTACCTTTCTTTTCGCAAAGCGGATAGCCTTTGTACTTATCCAATATCGCTAACGGAATATCCAAAAGCGGAATATTACACATGACTTTTGTCTTTTGGCGAGATTTTCTTATCCAGACGTTCCCTTGATTATCTGTTACCAAATGTTCGGGCTTCAATTCCGATACATCTATGAACGCTAACCCAGTCCAACACTGAAATAAGAAAATATCACGCACCAATTCCAAACGTGGTACATTGAAAACTTTAGTTCGCAAAATCTCTAATTCTTCTTTGGTTAGAAACTCCTTATGTACTTCCTGTTCATGGAAGTGGATATTCATAAACGGATTCTTGTCTATCCAGTCATTTGCAAGAGCCATGTTAGTAATCTTCTTGACTACTTTCATGTAGCGGATAACGGTATTCTCTTGCAGATTCTTTTTCGACTTCAAGAAATGAATATAATCCTGAATGATGGCATTATTTATTTCTTTCATCGGAATATCCTTTAGATGATACTGATTTAGAAGCATTTCTTTAAAATACTTCAGGCATGTATCAAAACGGGAGATAGTGACCTTTGCATAATCCTTGCCTATCAGTTCCCTGCATTTGTCGTTATGTTCTTGGAATACTTCAAAGAACATCTTATGTTTTTCATCCAGTCCGAGAAAACGTCTTTTAATCTCCATCGGATTAATTAGTTTGTTTTCGTTTTCCAAAGTCCGATGAATCTCATACAAGCGTAATTTTACCGATTCAAGATAACGGTTTACTTCTACAGATTTAGAATCTTTACCTGTACACCGTTCTTTAGCTTGTGACCAAAGTTCAGGCTTAACGGTTCGTTTTAGCTGCATTTCAGCTAATTGACCTTGAATAGTTATCCGCAACATGATAGGTGTTTCACCTGATTTTACTGTTCTTGTTTTGCGGATGAAGAACAGCACGTTGAAAGTCTGTCGTTTCATACTCTAAAAAAATAATGTTTAAAGTTACTGAATCGTGCAGAATAGCAAGAATTAGACAATAAGACAATCAACGACTTACGGTACAATTCGTGGACATTTTTTTCGAGGCTAAAATTGTCCACGATTTAGCACAGCGGAAGTGCGTAATTCTGCCAAAAATATGCGGATTGGGAGAAAAAGAAAATCCCTGAAATGTTTTATTTTCAGGGATTTACCAAATTTGAAGTCTTTTAAAAGTGGTGCCACCAGGAATCGAACCGGGGACACAAGGATTTTCAGTCCTTTGCTCTACCAACTGAGCTATGGCACCATCATGTCGTTTTGTATATCGTTGTTTCGATCACGGGTGCAAAGATACGGACTTTTTTGATATATGCAATAGGTGGCGGTGGATTTTTTGAAAATATTTGAGGGTAGAGGTGGAATTAGCTGCTATAAGCAGGCTAAATAGGGGGAGCGTGTAGATAAATATGGATTTTTACTTATTTTTGGAAGCGGGTAGAGAATGATTAATAAGCTATAGATATGAAGAAAGTAATTTGGAGTATTGTTTTAAGTTGGGTATGTTTGGCATTTGCTGCTGCTGGGATAGGAACTCGTGATGCGGTGTCTGCCTGTGATGGGAAAGTGTATAAAAAAGGGGATAAGATTATGTTTGGTGTCCCTAAGGTTTCCGGATATTTGTTTGTTAGGACGTTTACAAAGGATGGGAAGATTTCTACGATGCCGAAAGAGAATCTGGCTAGTCAAGAGGCGGTGATCGTTGATATTCCAGATTACGATAAGAAACTCTTTGAGGGTATGGGCGTTTATTCTGAGGTAGAAACGCATCCTCTTGTCGTGGTAGAACTGGATGGACGGCGTCTTTGTATAAATATTAATGATGCGCTTAGTCAAGGGAATATTGTTTCGGAATATTTTAAAAGCGAAGTTGAAGGTATGGTCGATTTAACGTCCGATCTCTTATTTGTTTATGCGCTTAAATTAAATAATGTGACAGTTGATGACGATGTGATAGTAAGGTATATGGCTCATTGTGACAAGAATCTGGTAGAGAAAAATCAAGCCGATCCATTTACTATGGCGGATCTTAAGAAAGAATATGCCGCTAAATTGGAAAAGGCGTTAGGGGACGTTGATTTTAGTAAAGTGTTTCGTATTGAGAGTCAGTCGGAGATGTTACAATATGATATGGATAAGCGGATCTTTCCATTAAAAGGGTTGTGGTGCCCACAAATTAAGACAGACCAGCCGGATGCGTTGGCTAAGATTGGCTTTTGTAAATGGGATGATTGTGCCTTTCGATTTGTGAATATACCAGAGTTCATGAATGTCCCTTGTGAGACGGCTCGTGCGAAAGGGTTTTATGATATGAGGAAAGTCGGAAAAGTGCCTACTTATAATAAGCCGCTGGCTACTTCTTATACTTATATCCGTTTCTTGGATAAGAAGGTACAGCTTCCCGAGAAAAAGAATAAGGTCTATCATAATGGTGATATAAAGAGTATGTCTTTGGCTGATTTGTATGGGAAAATGGCTATAGAGGCGCAAATTATAAAGATGGATGTTTATCACTTACCTTTCTTGAAGATAAGTGATTTTGAACTCTTCTATAATTATTTAGGATCCATTGAAGTGAAATAATAGGAAAACGGTCCGTCCCCCAATAAAAATGAGACGGACCGCTTTGCATTCGTGAATTCAGAGCGGATATTTCTTTTTAGTTTAGTGAGTTCCAACCTTGCGCCTTAAGCTCGACTTCACCTCCGTCACGACCGACAAGATAATTGCCTAACTCCGGCTTTGTTATATGACCGATCACCTTAATACCTTTCATTTCCGACACCTTATCATGATCTGCTAAAGGAACAGTGAATAAGAGTTCATAATCCTCACCTCCATTCAATGCCGCGGTTATCAGATTCATGTTAAACTGCTCTGCCATGGCTGCGGTTTGGTAATCGATAGGAATACGATCTTCGTAAACTCGGCAACCTACATTACTTTCTTTAGATATATGAAGCAACTCCGAAGAGAGGCCGTCGGAGATATCCATCATGGAGGTAGGAACAATTCCTGCTTGGTCAAGAACCTCGACAATGTCTTTGCGAGCTTCCGGTTTTAATTGGCGTTCCAACAAATATTCTTTACCAGAGAAATCGGGCGTGAAATCTTTCTCCCCATTAAATATGCTTTTCTCCCGTTCCAGTAATTGGAGACCCATGTAGGCGGCCCCTAAATCGCCGGACACGCAAATAAGATCGGTCTCCTTGGCTCCGTTTCGATAGACAACTTTACCTTTCTCTCCCTCGCCTAGGCAAGTGATGCTGATCGCTAACCCTGTGCGTGAGGCGGAAGTGTCGCCACCAACGAGATCTACGTCATAGATATCACAAGCGAGTTTAATGCCCTCGTAGAATTCTTCGAGATCTTCTACACAGAAACGTTTGGAAATACCCAATGATACCGTAATCTGTTTCGGGCGTCCGTTCATGGCGTAAATATCGGAGAAGTTTACGACTGCGGATTTATAGCCGAGATGTTTCAACGGCACATACATCAAATCGAAATGAATACCTTCCAGCAAAAGGTCTGTCGTAACCAATACTTGCTTGTCTGTGTAATCTAGTACGGCTGCGTCGTCACCAACACCTTTCAACGTACTCGGATTTTTAAGTTCTATTTTATCGGTGAGATGACGGATTAACCCGAACTCTCCCAAAGTCGATATTTCTGTTCTATTGCTCATAAGATTGTTAACGTAATATAGGATGATTCTTTATTCTTGTATCAATATGTTTAACTATTAATTCTTGAAATTGTTTTTCCCGGTCCATACAGAAACCCACCGTAATAGGCAAACAATATAAATGAGAAAACCATTCCATGGGAAGCGAAGGAAGGTCACGGAGTCGGGCGGCATCTTTCTCCGTGATGATTATCAATTTACTTGTAGAAGTCAACCGCTTGAAGGCCGTTTGTATTTTCTGGATGTCATGCCGATCGAAGGCGTGATGATCCGGAAAGACCAAAGAGGTGACATGCTCCGTATATTTATGGATCTCTTTTTCGAGAGGTGCCGGGGATGCGATACCGGATACCAATAAAACCTCTGTAGTAGAGGCCAGCCCTTTTAATGTGCGTCTGGGGGCTTTACCGGAAAAGACGGGTTCCAGCTCCCCGTAAAGAATACGGCTGAAATAGAGCTCTTGATAAGCTGAGAGATGTATATCCTCCTCTATGATCCGGAAGTCTATAGGTTGTATATATGACTCACATTTCGTGACAATGATCACGTCCGCACGTCGAGCGCCATCCACAGGTTCCCTTAAACGGCCTGCGGGCAAGAGCTTATCTTGCGTATAAAGACGGTGGCAATCGGTTAAAAGGATGTTCAGCGTGGGGGCGACGTATCGATGTTGAAAGGCATCGTCCAGCACGATCACTTCCGGGCGCTTATTCTCTGGCAGAGCCAATAGATTGCGGATACCCCTGCGGCGATCAGCGTCTACGGCAACGAGAATATCCGGAAACTTACGTTTCATTTGGTACGGCTCGTCACCGATATCCTTGCTGGTACTTCGCTGATCGGCCAGCAAGAAACCGGAGGTTTTCCGTTTATAGCCACGGCTGAGTACAGCTACCCGGTATCGGTCTTTTATCAAACGGATGATGTATTCCGTATGAGGAGTTTTTCCGGTCCCCCCGACAGTCAGGTTCCCCACGCAAATAATAGGCAGATCATACCGCTCTGTCCGAAGGACTTTCCAGTCGAACAGCTGATTCCTGAATCTCACCCCGATTCCATAAAGGAAAGAGAATGGAGTGAGGAGTTTATTGAACTTAATCGTATGATCTGTCAGCATGGTCCAGTTATTATAACGGTTTCATATCGTAAGGCATACGAGCTTGGATTCCGCAATTCGCCTTGATATTATTCAACGTCTTGAAGTACTCGAACTCATTACCCAATACATTTTTGACGATAGAGAGTTTAACCTCTCCGAGCTGGCTTTCCAAGAACTCGTCCAAGAAATTCTTGGAACCGCTGACGGTAGTTACGCTATACTGATCCAGATCAGCCAACCCCGCCGCTGTGCTTATAGCTAATTCAATACCGCCCAGCTCATCGACTAAACCTCTTTCTTTCGCTTGCTCACCCGTCCAGACCCGTCCTTGTCCGATAGCGTTGACCGCTTCGGTAGTCATACCTCTACCTTCGGCGCAGCGGGAAAGGAACGTTTGGTAGCCTCTTTCCACGTATCCCTGTATCAGTGCTTTCTCACTCTCGGTCATGGGACGGGAGAGGTCTCCTAAGTCCGAGAATGTGTTCGTCTTTACGATGTCCGTGGTCAACGCTAGTTTCCCGAATAATCCGGAGGCGTTCGGGAACATGCCGAAGATACCGATGGAGCCGGTCAACGTATTCGGTTCGGCGATGATCTTATTAGCGGCGCATGAGATATAGTAGCCTCCCGAGGCAGCTACGTTGCCCATGGAAACGACCACAGGTTTCACCTTTTTCAACTCGACAACTTGACGCCATATCTGCTCGGATATATAAGCGCTACCTCCCGGGGAATTCACACGGAATACCACGGCTTTCACGTCATCATTGTTTTTTAGCTTGATAAGCTCATCGGCCATTTTCTCCGTGATACTTTGTTCGATATCGTAAAAGTTGCCGGGTGTTTGCGCCTTAATCTCGCCTTCGGCGTAAAATACGGCTATCTCCGGGGCGTTTTTGGTGGGTGAGGCCTTGAGGGTTTTCATTTGAGCTAAGTTGGCCGATCTCAGTTTCTCTCCATTTTGTCCGGCTAGCTCTTTGACGTATGCTTCTACCTCCGGCTTATACTTCAATTCGTCTATAAAGCCACATTCTACCGTTTTCACAGGGTCCGCGAAGAAAAGCCCCTCATTGGCGTAATGGTTGATATCGTTCACGCTGATGCCGCGTGATTCGGCGATGCCTTCGGCTATATTATCCCAGATGGTGGAGATATACGATTGGATTTGCTCCCGGTTCGCCTCGCTCAGCTTATCCAGCATAAAAGGCTCCACGGCACCTTTGTAGGTACCTACCTTAAAAATCTGCATCTCGATACCTACCTTATCCATCAGTCCTTTGTAGAATAGGGTTTGCGAGGCGAGTCCCGTCAATTCAAGGATGCCTTGCGGATTCAAGAATACCTTATCGGCTACGGAACAAAGGAAGTAATTCCCTTGCGTGAAATTATCGGCGTAAGCTACCACGAACTTGCCGCTTTCCTTGAAGTCTATCAGCGATCGGCGGATTGCCTCCAAGCTGGCGCTACCCGAGGAGAGAAGCCCCGATTCGATATAAATCCCCGCGATCTTGTCATTCTGTTTCGCTATCCGGATCGTCTCGAGCAGGTCCTTCAGTGACAGCATGTTTTCCTTGTCGCCCATCAAGGCGGAGAATGGATTCTCCGTCGGGTTATCCGCTAGCGTCCCGTCTAGCTTGATCTTGAATACCGTATTGCTCTTGGGGGTGTAATCAGGTGTGCTACCTACGGTGGCGATATATCCTATAGTCATGGATATCAATACCGTCAGGATTATTCCCATTGCCAACATAACGCCTAGCGTTGAGGCAAACATCATTTTAAAGAATTGTTTCATATCTATTGAAAACTAATTAGATGACAAATGTACGAAAATTTCCTCTATGTCCCGGTCGTTGAGGCATACTTGTTGGTAAACATCTCGCAGAAGCTCCGGGTTGATCTTTTTGAAATCTTTTTCTAAAGGGGTGATGAAAAGACCTCCGATATCGGCAGCTCCCGGGCTGGACAGGAGATGGTCGTCGCCCTCGGCCTCGTATTGCCACGGGCGGTGGCGTTTACGAGGGATAACCGTGATTACCCAATTATTATCGTAATAGGAGCCGAAGATATTCATCATCGGCTCGGGCTCACCGGGAAGTATCGGCAAAGCGGCGTAGATCTTTTTGAAGAGCCGGGTGGCGGCTTCTTCGGTGGCGGCTTGGATGACGAGGCCGGGGCGGAGGTTGCCGGTGAGTGGGTATATACGGTTGTCGTATACACTCGCATACGATTGTCGTATAAATTGGGTTACCTCTTCATCCAGCGGCATGATGCCTCGTGTCACTGCTTGGAAGTGGGCATGATCCGGTGCCGAGGCTCCGCTACGGGGTCCATTGTAGAAGACGGTGAAGGGAGCGAGTCTCCTTGTCAGTTCCAAGAAGTCATTCCATTGCGGCAATATCAGTTGCGGAGTATGTTTCCGGGTAGGGATCGTAAAATGTTGGGGGAAGATCGGGTAGGGGTTGCACAATACCAGATGGCGAAAGCCGAAAGGCAGTCGCTCCTGTTCCACCGGCAGGTTCTCGGGGCATAGGAAGCACTTGCGTTCTTTTAGGGATCGGGCATCTACCTTGGCCCCGGTGGAAACAATACGGGCGGGATTGAATTGCGCACGTATCGAGAACCCTCCCATATCGAAGGATTTTACTTGCACGGCCTCCAGCGCCTTATAGTTCTTCTCGGCCAATGGCCATGTCACGAGTTGCTTGGACAGTAATTCGGTCGCTTGCGATGAGCTGACCCAGTTGTTTGGTTTCATTGTCTTTCCATGTTTAAGCGGGCCTCGAGTTCCCAAGTCCTGATTTTATCCTTATATATATTATGGTTGTTCATTTTTACGACATCCAATGAGGCGTCGGAGTTATCTTCCCAACGGCGGCAAAGGTATAAGACGTCATAGATCCGCCCGATCGGGTATTCACGGCTGATACGTAGGCCGAGGGCGTAATCTTCTCCGTAACTGGTGTTCGGGAGGTTTAGTTTCCGTAGCAAGGGTGTATAAAAGGCTCGGGGCGCTCCAAGCCCGTTGATGCGGAGGGCGTTATTGCGGCCGTTCTCGGGAGTCCATTCTTTATGGTCGATAATTCCGGGCGGGATGGTTCGCATATCGAAATCGGTCATTCGGTAGGTTCCGACCACCATGGCGCATCGCTGCTCGTAGAAGGCTTCCACGATCTTACGCAGGGTATGCTCGTCACTGTATACATCATCGCTATCCAATTGGATGGCGAACTTGCCGCAAGCCGAATGGTGTATTCCTATATTCCAGCAACCCCCGATGCCGAGGTCGTCACGCTCCGGCTGGATATGGATAATACGAGGGTCCGTGGCGGCGATCGCTTGGATTCGCTCGGAGGTGCCATCCGTGGAATGATTATCGATAATGATTAGGTTGAAAGGGAAGGACGCCTCTTGTCGCAGTACGGAACGGATAGCGTCCTCGATCGTCCGTACACGGTTACGTACAGGGATAATAACGGAGGCTTCCGTTTGAAATGTCTGCTCGTCAAAACGGACTGGCTTGAAATGAGGGGGCAAGTAGCCGCCTATCATCTTTAAGTGATCTGTACAGGCGGCTTCCATCTCGATCTGTACGGAGCGGTTCTTGGGATCTACATAGTCGAACATCTTCTCTCCGGATTTCCGTAAATCATTCTCTACTTCTGTATATAGATATTCGTTGATATGCGTCAGCGGAGCGTTTTGGGAGACTTTCAGGCGCAAGTCGTAGAGTCCGGCGAATGTATATTCCGTATCCATGGAGGCTATGGCGTTTTGTAGCGTGGAAGAACGATAAAGTAGGAGGGAGCCGAAATTGAAATCATCCCTAAGACTTCCTTTCTGGTAATCGATCACCGGATGGGGGGTGAGTTTGCCCTCCTTCTTCTCGTAATAATCGGAGTAAACCATACCGGATCTCGTATCGTCGGCGATGGCGACAAAACGCTCTAGGGCATACATGCCTAATAGAAGCTCTTCAGTCTTCGTATAAATTAACGTATAATGGGCACTGGCATAGCCGGCTATTTCCCGGAGGGTCTTCGTGCTCCATATATTCTCCGTGCGGATTAAATTGCAGGGATAAATAGCCTTGGCGTGGGGATCGTCCGTGATTAGATAGATCTGACTCACTAAGGACGACTCGGCCAATTGCGCTACCGTTTGTCGTGTAGCCTCTATTTTTCCATAAGGGATAAAGCAATTGATTCGTTTCATTGTATATACTGTATTTTATTTTGTTGTTGAATGGAGAAAAAGCGTAAGATGGACTCCATGAGTCGATTTCGTTCCGACGATGTTTGAAGCGCCTCAAACGGGAAACCGAGCAAACAAGTCCGATATTTCCCTTCATAAACGATTCCCGCCCCGATATTGTTCTCCGGATATCTCAAGATGGTATGGGCGAGCTTATCCGCCGGAAGTACACCGTCTACCGACTCGATCGAGTAGCAAATAGGGTTCGGACGTGTCCGGAACGTGTATCTGCCGTTTATATATCCGTAAGGGGATGCGCAACTGTTTACGATTCCCTCCTTGCTGGCATTACGGCTAGCCAACTTCCCTTTTAGTACCTCCTCGACGAACGTACGGTCTTGTGCGTTGCCCCAGCTGTCGGAGAAAAGATTCGTCCCGCATACAAGCAAGTTGCCGCCTTGGGCAAGGTAGCTGCGAAGCGTATCCTGTAAAACGGGAGTGATAACCGGTTGGCGCTGTTTTCCTAAAATCAAGTCAATAATCGGATACGTATCCGGCTTTACGACTCCCTCGGCCAAAGATTTATGGCTACATGAAACAAAGGAATAACCGGTCCCGGCCATGGCCTGCCCATGTATGAAAGGATAATCGAAGGTATTGCCCGCTATGACTTGGCCTGCGTAATTGTTGTAACTATCCCCATGCCCGTTATTATCATTGCTGTTCCATGTGGCGGAACGGCGGAATTCGAATTGATCCCCGATAAATGCGATATCATTCAGATAAGGCACTCCCCGGTCGACGGCATAAAGAAAGCCGGCTAAACTATCCGCCGCACTCTCGAAACTGGCTGGACCGCTGATCCTGTCGAATCCATTGACGATTAATACCGTCTTATCCTTTTCACCTTTAGGAGACCGGTAAACACTTATGATCTCGGAAGGGAAACTGATGCCTCCCTTATTTACGGCAGCTACCTTATAACTATGGATAATACCCGTCTCAATTGGAAGAATGATTTCTTCTCCTTTTACGAGCGTCCCGTTATCGAATCCACCGCTGTCTTTTCGACTATAAAGGATATAGGCGGTTGGTGAGGCACTCTCCTCAAGAGTATCCTGTACGGCTTTCCAGCCGATTCTCACTTTATTCGTTTCTACGAGCTCCGTATACAGACGATCGGGTGGGAGCGGTTGTACGATAGGCTCCTGTTTATTCTGGAAACAGATATAACGGAGCATCCCTTTATAGATCGCCCTACAGATAAGGAAACGGAAGCGTGGGTCTAACCCGTAACGCATATCGGCGAAGTTTTGATGGGATAGTAATTCTAATAGCATCGTTGGGACATCGGGAATACGTGCCTCTATATAAGATTGATTCCACATGCCCCGGCGGCTCCATTGAGGATTGTAAACCTTGCGGACATCGGACAGGATCTGTGTTTGGATCATGTCGGTTAGGTCTCTGGCGATCTCCCGGCTTTTCCGGTTGGTGTAGATTCCGTCGTTGCTTTTAGACATATAGATGCCGAGTGTCCCTATAATTGAGTCATCCGGGGTGGTTCCTGCGTCGGAATGGAATGCGAAGGCCATGTCGATAGGGATATGGGTCTGTTCTTTTAAATAATTAACCCATTGGGGACGTGCGTAAATGTCGTCTTGATAATCATTGCGGAAAGCGCTTTTCGAATAGATACTATCCGGTATTCCCGCCCATTGTAGCCAATATCGGGCCGCCTCGGTAAACCGTGGATACCCGCTTGTCTCTGCTTCTATCGGATAGGGACTTTCTAGCGGGCTACGTGCGATGTTCCCCATACCGCCACCGATCTTGATCGCATCTGCCGTGATAATCTTTCCCGATTTATTGCTTTGATTCGTTAATACGATTCTCTCATGGGCTTGTTCATGTGCCGTGAATTTGAAATTTCCCAGATAGATCCAAGTCCCACCCCCCATTGTTTGATTGACGGCGATTGTGGTTTCCCCTCCGGCATGATGGATGGTATACAGTGCCTGCTCTGTGCTGTTCGGAAAAGATTGATAGGAGGCATAGACCGCGTAATTCCCCGATTCCGGAATTTCGGGAATCCACTCGATGAGACTTTCTTTTCCTTTCCTCTGTGTGACCGTCTGCCGATAGGTGCCTTGCGTAAAAGGGTTCTCCCCATTCGTATAAGTAGCTTGAATATGCCCAAATCCGGCTTTCTCCCCATCCAATTCCTTATACTCGGATCCCGGAGTAGAGCGATCATTGTCGATAATGATTTCGTGTATTTGAGTGTCCCTTTCCCGGGGGATAAGAATAGTCGCTCCTGCGTTTTCAAGCATCGGGGTCAGATAAGGAAGAACAAAACTCTGCGTAAATAAGTCCTCCACGGTGCCGAACATGCGAGCCCGTTGCCATTCCCAGCGATGGGCGGTCTGGGCGTAATATAAACCATGGCTTTGCCAAAGGGCGATATGACGGTTTTGTAATCCGTTTTTTATCTCATGAGGGCTGGATAGGCTACGGGTTAGCGGGTATTTGCTCTCTTTAATGGAGTATAGCCTCTTTTTGTTGGGACGTCCTTTTTTGTCGTATTCGGGAATCAGGCTCTCAATGTCTGTACCTCGGGTCAAGATGACGATCTTGGAGGCATTGGGGAATAGGGGAGCTATACTTGCGTAAAGCTCAGAAACGTTATATTCCTGAAAAGGGATGTCCTCCAAAGCTTCATTGGCGAAAAGCGTGACTTTCTTCTTCTGTATGAGGATGGAGTCAATCTTAATGGTGCGTGAAGACACATATTGCCTTGCGAAAGAGTTTAGCTTTTGATCCAATTGCTTTTTTAAGCTTTCACTATCCTGCCCTTCTGCCGGAAAGCTCCAGAGAAAAATGGATAGTAAGGATATGATGATCCTAACAGGATAGGAGAGTTTTTCTCGCATATTTTTATAAATATTATTGGCTGTCTTATTTCTACAAATTTACGGAAAATCTCCGTAATAACCTCATAAAAAGCCCAGATTGGCGCAATTAAAATTGAATATGAAGAAGGTAGGGGCAAATTGTGGATATTGGGAGAAGTCAAATCTATGTGAACGGCAGCAAGGAGAAGAACGGATTTGTCCCTATCATGGGACGGGTAGCGATTAACGGGACGATGGTGCGGTTCAGTTCAGTTGCGAGCGAACTATTCGTGTTCATGGTCAAGACGCCTATCTGGGGAATGATTATCCCTTCTTGAAGTGTCGGGTTTGCGATAGTATCTCAATGGGAAACGGTGGTAAAGTCAATGGGATAGAGGTGTTATCTCAATGACTTTATGGCCGTGTCTCATAGGCTTTTTTTGTATCCCTGATAAGTTGGTAGGGGATGGTTCAGGGCGCAAAGGGCGCATCTTTGCGAGGTTTGTAAAACTTTTATATTATAAAAAAATTAGCGTCTTACTTATATATAGATGGAGTATTATATTTTTTTTGTAAAATGTTTTTGCGAACACGTAAAGATGCGCCCTAATGCGCCCTGTGATTTTTTTGGACGATTTTCTTGATGTCTTAAAGTATAGATAGACAGTTGTTTATGTAATGCTGTTCTCTTAGCCCTTTTTTAGTCTTTGGGGCGATATAATCGGCCTAAACTCACATTTACGTGGCCCAAAAGCACGTGTACAGAGCGATTTTCTCGTGATTCCATGAACAGAAAGCCGTTTTTCCCGTGTGATTTCCTCTCGTCGCTAGGACCTTGTTTATCGTTTTTATACGTGTAAAAGCACTCGTGAGAGCCCTGTTTTCGGTACACGCGGTGACTCGTAAGTTAAAAAAGAGCATCACGTATTATTTAACGTACGCAATCCCCCTCGTGAAAAAAAGCCTAAAAAATAATGCCCGATAAATTTGGAGGTTATGTTTTATAGCATTACTTTTGCACCCGCATTCGAGAGAGAACGGCGCTTCAGAAATGATGGAAACGTGGAGGTAT